>DATACF010000260.1:0-3055 GCA_036259235.1 Longimicrobium sp.
GCAGCGCGCGGACCCCGTCGGCGAAGCGGACGGTGTCGCGGTGGTGGCGGGCCCAGGCGAAGGGGAGGGTGGCGCGCGAGGGGGCCATCCACCCGCCCGTCGACGCGGAGACCATCGGGAGCGACGGGGCGCTCCGGCGGAGCGTGTGGACGAGGGGGTCGAGGCGCGCCGTGGCCACCCGCCCCAGCGGCGTTCCGAAGGCGTAGGTGGCGGGGACGCGGAGGGTGGGGTGCCCCGCCTCCTCCAGCCGCCGCTCCGTCTCGGCCACCGCGCTCCGCGGCCCCGCGAGGACGCAGCTCCCGGGGAGGTTCACCTCCGCCACGTGGACGCCCGGGGCCAGGAAGGGCGCCACCGCCGCCTCGTCGAGCCGGACGGAGAGGCGCCCGCCGCCGGCGACGGCGCGCAGCTCCAGCGCCCGCGCCCCCACCAGCTCCAGCGCGTCCTCGGCCGAGAAGACCCCCGCCGCGCACGCCGCCGCGATCTCCCCCGCCCCGTGCCCGATCACCGCCGCCGGGGCCACGCCCCACGCCCGCCAGAGCGACGCCAGCGCGTGCCCCAGGACGAACGCCGCCGGCTCCGCGGCCTCCGTCCACACCGGCCACCCGCCCTCGTCCACCGGCGCGGCCGGATCGGCCACCTCCCGCAGGTCGAGGCCGAGCTTGGGCGCGAGGCGCTCGGCGCAGAAGTCCACCGCGTCGCGGAAGGCCGGCTCCTCGGCGAAGGCGGAGAGCGCCCCGGCGGGGACCGCGTCCGCCCCGGGGAAGACGAAGGCCACCGGGCGGCCCGGCGCGGCCAGCGCCTCGCGCCGCCGCGCGCGCGTCTCGCAGGCTTCCGCCGCGGGCGTCAGCGCGGGCGCCTCCTCCGGCGCGGGGGGCTCGATGGTGGGGGCCGGGCGCGGGCGCTCCGTGGGCGGCGTTTCGCCGGGGTCCAGCATCTCCAGCGCCGAGACCGGCGTGTCGGGGTGCGCCGCCGCCGAGGCGGCCAGGCGGACCAGGTGCGCCGCCATCCGCTCCACCGTCTCCGCGTCGAAGCGGTCGGCCGAGTACTCCAGGCCGCAGCGCACCCCGCCGTCGTCGCCGTCCGAGGTGTTGAGGGTGAGGTCGAACTCGGCCGCGCTCCGGTCCATCAGCAGCCCCGAGACCTCGAGGCCGGGGAGCGCCAGCTGGTCGGCCGCGTTCTGGAAGAGGAAGAAGACCTGGATCAGCGGGTGGTACCCCGCCGGCGTGTCCACGTCCACCTCGTGGACCATGATCTCGAACGGGTACTCCTGCCGCGCGAACGCCCCCGAGGCCGTCTCGCGGACCCGCCCCACCAGCTCGCGGAAGGAGGGGTCGCCGTCGAGGCGGTTGCGGAGGACGACGGTGTTGATGAAGTAGCCGATCGTCCCCTCCGTCTCCACCCGCGTCCGGTTGGCGACCGCCGTCCCCACCAGGAAGTCGGCCTGCCCCGACCAGCGGTGGAGGAGGACGTCGAAGAGGGCCAGGAGGACCATGAACGTCGTCGCCCCCTCCTCGCGCGCCAGCGCCCGGAGCGCCTTCCCCTCCCCCGCGCCGATCTCGAAGGGGAGGTAGCCGCCCGCCTGGAGGAGCCCCGGCTTGCGCGGCCGGTCGGTGGGGAGCTCCAGCACCCCCGGCGCGCCGTCCAGCGTCTTCCGCCAGTACTCCGAGAGCTCCGCGCCGCGCTCTCCGGTGACCTGCGCGCGCTGCCACGCCGCCCAGTCGGCGAACTGGAGGACCGGCTCGGCCAGCGGCGAGGGGGCGCCGCGGCGGAAGGCCTCGTAGAGCGCCGCCAGCTCGCGGAAGAAGACGCCGAAGCTCCACCCGTCGCCGATGATGTGGTGGAGGAGCACCACCAGCGCGTGCTCCTCGGGGGCCAGGCGGAAGAGGGAGACGCGCAGCAGCGGGCCCTCGGCCAGGCTCATCCGGAACCCCAGCTCCGTCTTCACCGCCTCCCTCAGCGCGGGCTCCCGCTCGCCGGCGGGGAGGTGCGAGAGGTCGTGGCGGAGGAGGTACGGGCCCGGCGGCGGCGGGAGGACGCGCTGCACGGCGCTCCCCTCGTGCGCCTCGAAGACCGTGCGGAGCGCCTCGTGGCGGCGGACGATCTCGCCCACGGCGCGGTCGAGCGCGTCGGGGTCGAGCCCGCCGCGGAGCCACACCGGGTACGGGACGTTGTTCGACGGGCTCCCGGGGTCGAGGTGGTCGATCAGCCAGAGCACCTCCTGCGCGGGCGAGGTCTGGAGCGGCTCTCCGGTCCTGGGGAGGCGCGGGATCTCGGGGGGCGGCGGGGGCGCTTCGGCGATCTGCACGCGGGCGAGCCGGCGCAGCAGGAGCACGCGCTGGTCGGGCGTCAGCCCGGCGATCCGTTCGGCGAGGTCGTTCATGGCGCGTGGCTCTTCCGGCTCGTGTCTCGGGTCTGGCACTGGTGCGTCATCGGTTTCTACGGCTTGAGCTGCAACGGCTTGAACTGCAACGGCGAACTGCGGATTCGGGCGTGTCCCTCCGCTGCGCTCCGGGCCGGGCTGCGCGCCGCGTAGGCAACGATACTACCGTTGCCAACGCGGTGGGGCCCCTGGCGGACTCCCCGCGCGCGTCGGCGCCATCGCGGATCGCGACGCCCTTTCCATCCCCCCCGCCAGGGTCCCCACCCTCCGGGCGCGCATCCCTCACGCAACATCGCGGAACGGCGGAACTTCGATCCCGTTCGACAGGCGCTCTCGCATGCCGCGGCGGCCCCCACCCCCCGGCCCCCTCTCCCGCTTCGCGGAGGGAGGGGGAGGTCGATTCGCCACAGACCAATGTAGCTGCGCGATTTATCGCGCCTGCCGGCTCTCCCCCACCCCACCCGCCGCCTCGCACGCAGACCCCACGTGCCCCTCTCCCGGAACGGGCCCGGAACGGGAGAGGGTGGCGAGCCTAAGCGAGCCGGTTGAGGGCCCCGCGCGGGAGCCAGTTCCCACCCCACCACCCGCCCCAAGCCCCGTCGTCCCTCCCCTCTCCCAGGGGTTGGGTCCCAGGGGTTGGGAGAGGGGGCCGGGGGGTGGGGGCCGCCGCGGCAT
>DATACF010000261.1:0-4597 GCA_036259235.1 Longimicrobium sp.
GGCCGGCGTAGGCGGGGGGCGACACGCGCCAGCGCATCTCGTCGAACACCGGCATCGGCGGCGTGGGGACGGCGGGGAGCGCATCCGCCCGCACCTCGCGCCACTTCGACTCGTAGGTGTCCTGGGGATCGGTCCACCGCGCCCACGCCTCGCGCGCGGCGGTGGGGAAGGCGAGCGCGAAGAACGTCAGGAGCCCGACCGCGACGCCGAGGACGATCCCCGGCCGCTTCGCGTTCACCGGCGCCACGTTCCGCACCTCGACGCCGGAGAGACGCCGCTCCGCCTCCGCCGCGAACGCCCGCCCGACCGGACCGTCCGCCGGCACCGCGACGTCGAAGGCGGTGATCAGCCGGTTCTCCAGCGCGGGGATGCGCTCCTCCGCCAGCAGCGCGAACCGCCGCGGCGCGGGCGGACGGGCGATCCGGTAGACCGACCACCCAATCCAGCCGAGGGCGAGGGCGAACGGGAGGAAGCGCAGGATCTCCCGAGAGGCGGCGCGGAGCGGGAGGAGGAGGTCGAGCGCCACCAGGACGAGCGCCGCCGCCGCGAAGAGCGCGGGGGCGACGACGAGGGCGCGCAGGAGGAGCGACCGGCGCCACGCCGCGCGGACGCGCGCCACGATCCGCTCCACCGGGGGGAGGAGCGCGGGAGGGGAGATCGGCGAGTGGACGATGGTGCTCATGCGGTCCTGCGGCGGTACGCCACGAAAGTCTCGATCAACGCGACGGCCAGCGCCGCCGCCATCAGCCATCTCCCCAGCTGCACGCCGCCTCCCGCGCCCTCGACGGCGCTCGCCGCCACGACGGCCGGCCCCTCGCCGCGGAGGACGGCGCGCGCGCCGGCGTCCAGGGGACGGTCGGCATCGGCGGACGGCGCTGCGGACGACTCGCATCCCCGCCCCAGCCGGTCCAGCAGCCGCGGGAACG
This sequence comes from Longimicrobium sp., assembly GCA_036259235.1. Classification (GTDB taxonomy): domain Bacteria; phylum Gemmatimonadota; class Gemmatimonadetes; order Longimicrobiales; family Longimicrobiaceae; genus Longimicrobium. Next base: position 927 of record DATACF010000261.1, read on the forward strand.
ACGCGGAGAACGGGAGTCCGCCCCCCTCCAGGTCGGTCCCCGCGAAGACGACGCATCCCCGTCCGAGCGAAATCGCGCTCGCCGCCGGACGCCCATCGTCCCACGCGGCGATCACCCGCGCGCCTTCCGCCGGACGGCCGCGGACGCCGTTCGACGCGCCGTCGATCCGCAGCTCCGGATCGAGGAAGATCCCGCCGGGCGCCCGGTCGTCCAGCGCGAAGCCGGTCCAGGGAATCATCCCCCGCACCTCCTCCGTCACCGCGTCGCGCGCGACGACCACCGTCGCGCCGCCCTCCGCCCGCCGCCGCAATTCCGCCGCGACCGCCGGGGCCGTGCGCGCGAGGACGACGTAGAGCCCGGCGCCCTCAGTGGGGAGCGCGTCCACGCCCGGCGTCCGCGCCACCCGCCAACCGGTCGCCTCCAGCGCCGGCGCGGCGAACTGTCCCCCGCGCCCCGAGGCGACCACCATCGCGCGCCGGGGCGCGTCATCGGCCGAATCCGCCGCGGTCGCATCCGTCGACGCCGAATCCGCCGAAGCCGGATCGGCCGGCGCCGGTCGCGCGGCGCCGAGCTCGGGCATCGCCAGCGCGCCCGGCCAGGCGGCGCGGCGCAGCGGGGCCATCCCCGCGCTCCACCCGCCCCAGCGCGGCACCGTCAGCATCGTCACCCGCACCGAGTCCGCCCCCCGCAGCTCCCGCGACGCGCCGCGGATCGACCGCAGCGCCGCCGCGTAGTCCACGCGATCGGACGACGGGCGCGCCGCCGCCAGCGAGTCGAAGAGCGCGGGCGTCACGCGGCGGCGGGGGACGTGGGTCGCGGCCGTGTCGAAGACGACCAGCTCGCCGCGCGCGCTCCCCTCCGCGTCCAGCAGCGCCCGCCGCGCCTCGCCCACCGCCCGCGCCCACGCGCCGCCCGACATCGCGGCGCCGCGGTCGAGGAGGACGATCTCGCTCGTCCCCTCCGGCGCCGGGAGCCACGCCGGCCGCGCCAGCGCCGCCCCGGCGAGCGCGAGGAGGAGCATCCGCAACGCGAGAAGGAGGAGGTCCGTCGGCCGGCTCACCCGCACCGCGTTGCGCGCGTCCTCGGTGAGGAAGCGCTGCGTCGGGAGCGGCGCGCTCGAAGGCGGCCGGCGGCGGATCAGGTGGAGCGCCACGGGCACCAGCGCGGCCAGGAGCCCGGCCACCAGGAACGCGGGCGCGGCGAAGGCGATCACGGCGCCCCCCGCCGGCGGTTGACCCACGCCACCAGCGCCTCCTCCACCGGCGTCGCGGTCGAGAGCGGCACGTACTCCACCCCCCGCTCGCGGAGCCGGTCGGCCAGCGAGGCGTAGTACGCCCCCACGCGGCGGACGTAGCCGGGGTCCTGCCGCGGCGCCGCCGGGAGGACGCGCGCCGGGTGCTCGGGGTCGAAGTAGAGCCCCGCCCCCGGCGCCGCCTCCCCCGACTCCTCGGGGGTGAGGACGCGCAGCACGATCACCTCGTCGCCGCGGGCGCGGAGGCGGCCGCACGCCGCCGCCAGCGCCGCGCCGTCGTCCTCCTCCAGGAGGTCCGAGAAGAGGACGACGCGCCCGCCCCGGGGCATGGCGCTCCCCACCCGGTCGAGGACGTCGGCCACGTCGCCGCTCCCCCCCGCCTTCAGCCGCTCCAGGTTCAGCAGCAGGTCGTGCAGGTGCCCGCGCCGCGAGCGGGGGCCGGCCAGCAGCCGCGGCTCGGCGCCGAACGACGCCAGCCCAACCGCGTCGCCCGCCCCCATCATCAGGTGCGCCAGCGCCGCCGCGGCGTAGGTGGCGTACCGCAGCTTGGAGACGCCCCCCTCGCCCGCGTAGTCCATCGACGCCGACGCGTCGACCACCAGGTACGCCTGGAGGTTGGAGCGCTCCTCGAACTCGCGGACGTAGAGCCGGTCGGTGCGCGCGTAGAGCTTCCAGTCGAGGTACCGCAGGTCGTCGCCCTGCTGGTAGTCGCGGTGCTTGGCGAAGTCTTCCCCCGCCCCCCGCAGCGGCGACCGGTGGATCCCCGCCTGGAACCCCCGCACCACCGTCTTCGCGACGATCTCCAGCCCCCCCAGCCGCTCCAACAGCCGCGGCGGGAGGAAGTCGGCCGAGGCGCTCACAGCCCGCTGCGCGGCGGCTCGACCGTCTCCAGGAGCCGGGCCACGACGGTGTCGGTGGTGACGCCCTCGGCCTCGGCGTGGAAGTTCACCAGCACCCGGTGGCGGAGGACGGGGAGGGCCACGCGGCGGATGTCCTCCGGCGTCACGTGGAAGCGCCCGGCCAGGAGCGCGCGCGCCTTGGCCCCCAGCACCAGCGCCTGCCCCGCGCGCGGCCCCGCCCCCCAGCGGATCCACCGCCGTACGTCCTCCGTCGCGCTCCCGTCGCCCGGGCGCGTGGCGCGCACCAGCGAAGCGGCGTAGCGGAAGACGTTGTCGGCCACCGGCACCTCGCGCACCCACCGCTGGAGCGTCAGCACCCGCGCCGCGTCGAGCACCGGCTTCACGTCCGCGTCCACGGCCCCGGTGGTGGCGCGGAGGATCTCCACCTCCTCGTCGGCGCTGGGGTAGTCGAGGCGGATGTCGAACATGAAGCGGTCGAGCTGCGCCTCGGGGAGGGGGTACGTCCCCTCCTGCTCAATCGGGTTCTGCGTGGCCAGGACGAAGAACGGCCGCGGGAGGAGGAGGTCCTCGCCCCCCGCCGTCACCCGCCCCTCCTGCATGGCCTCCAGGAGCGCCGCCTGCGTCTTCGGCGGGGTCCGGTTGATCTCGTCGGCCAGCAGGACCTGGGTGAAGACGGGGCCGCGGATGAAGCGCGCCGCCCGCCGCCCCGTGGTGCGGTCCTCCTCGATCACCTCGGTGCCGGTGATGTCGGCCGGCATCAGGTCGGGGGTGAACTGCACGCGCTTGAACTCCAGCTCCAGCGCGTCGGCCAGCGTCCGCACCATCAGCGTCTTGGCGAGGCCGGGCACGCCCACCAGCAGCGCGTGCCCCCCGGCCAGCAGGCACACGATCACCTCCTCCAGCACGCTCTCCTGCCCCACGATCCGCCGCCGCACCTGCTCCTTGAGCCGCGCCGCGTCGCCCAGGAGCGACTCGATCTCTCTCTCCGCCGTAGCCAGGGGACTCACCTCGCGTGGGATGATGACGATGCCGGAAGGCGCTCGGTCGATGGGAAGGCGCGCGCGATGCGAATCGCGCCCGAGGTGCTAAGATCCCAGCACCCCGGCGCGGGCGCAAGGGGAGCACGGCTGAAGCCGTGAATCTTCTCCCCCGTTCTTCTCAGCCTCGGGCGGTCGCGGACTCCCGTCTACCGCGCCACGAAGCGCTCGCGGATCCAGGCGGAGATCATCTCCAGCGCCGCGGGGGAGAAGGTCTCCTCGATCTCGCCGTACTCGGTGGGCGCGCCGGTCTTCGCGGTCTGGAAGAGGTGGTTGAGGCCGGGGAGCTCCACCGCGCGCACGTCGCGGTTGCCGCCCTCGCGGAGCGCGGCCTCGATGGCGGCCAGGTTCTCGCGCGCAGGGACTTGGAGGTCGAGCGCGCCGTTGATCGCGAGCACCGGCACCCGCACCCGGCCGAGCGTGGGGCGCGGGTCGTAGCGGAGGAAGTGGCGGAACCAGGGGCTGGTGAGCGTGCGGAGCTGCGCCTCGATGGCCGCGGGGCCCCCCGCCCTGCGCCGCTCC
>DATACF010000262.1:0-3888 GCA_036259235.1 Longimicrobium sp.
GTCCGGCCCGCGCGTAAACGGACGGTGACACACTTCGTGCACCTGGCGCGCGGAACCCCGCGCGCCGGGTGCACTTTTCACATTCCGCCCCTTTCGAGCGTTTACGCCGCAAACGGCCGCCCGCGCCAACACCTTCGTCCACTTCGGTTTAGAGCTTGACACACGCAGGCGTAGCAGCGTAAATATCCGCCCAGCTTGAGACATCCCGATGCATGCTCCGGCGCCTCCGCGTCGCCACCTGCCCGCCCGCCGCTCCCACGGCCCGGCGGGCGCCGCGCGTCCGGCGGAAGCGGCGGGGCCCGGGCGCTCCCTCCCTCCACGCCGAACGCCGAGACGTCCGTGACCACCGTACCGCCGAACGCCACCGTCAGCGGGGGCAACATCCTGTCGATGCTGGCCGCCATGGGGCCCTTCCGGAAGCGCGGCGAGCAGATCCTCGAGGAGCACGGGATCCGCGACGTGGCGCCCGAGGGGTGGTACCCGCTCCCGGCGTACGTGCAGGCGCTGGCCGCCATCGGCGAGAAGATGGGCCCCAACACCCTCTTCCAGATCGGGAAGCAGATCCCCAACCACGTCCCCCTCCCGCCGGGGATGGACACCTTCGAGAAGGTGCTGGCCTCCTTCGGGATCGCCTTCGACATGAACCACCGCGGCTTCCGCCCCGGGGCCATCACCTTCGACCAGACGAGCGACCGCACGGCGTCGATCACCTCGGGGACGCCGTACCCGTGCGACTTCGACCGCGGCGTCATCCAGGGGTTCTTCCAGAAGCTCCTGGCCACGCGCGTCAACGTCACGCACGACGCCGGGGGGTGCAAGAAGGAGGGGGCGCTGACGTGCACGCACCAGGTGGTGCTCCCCGTCATCTGAGTACGTGAGTGCGGGAGTGCGTGCGAAAGTATGGACGCGCGAAGGGCGGGCACCGGTGAGGGTGCCCGCCCTTTTTTCTTGCCGCTTCGCTCGTCCGGCGAGACGATCAGTCGCGCGAGTTGAGCTTCATGAGGAGGCGGAGGATCTCGAGGTAGAGCCAGACCAGCGTCAGCATCAGGCTGAAGGCGGCGTACCACTCCATGTACTTGGGCGCGCCCATCTCGGCGCCCTGCTCGATGAAGTCGAAGTCGAGGACCAGGTTCAGCGCCGCGATCACCACCACGAAGAGCGAGAAGAGGATCCCGAAGGTCCCGGCCTCGTGGATGAAGCCGATCCCGCCGCCGCCGAACATCCGCATCACGATGTTCACCAGGTACAGCATCGCGATCCCGCCGGTGGCGGCCACCACGCCCAGCCTGAAGTTCTCGGTGGCGCGGATCAGCCCCGAGCGGTACGCCGCCAGGAGGCAGAGGAGCGTCCCGAAGGTCAGCGCCACCGCCTGGATCACGATCCCCGCGCCGTACTGCGTGGCCGCGATCGCCGAGATCCCGCCCAGCAGCAGCCCCTCGCAGGCGGCGTAGAGCGGCGCGGTGAACGGCGCCCACTCCTTCTTGAAGATCGTCACCAGCGCGAAGACGAGGCCGCCGACCAGCCCCAGCATCATCATCCCCATCGGCGGGGCGGCGCTCCAGGCGCCGTAGACCTGGCCCCACATCCAGGTGGCGGGGATCATCAGCGTGAACAGCAGGAAGCCCGTCTTGTTGACGGTCCCCTCGACGGTCATCGCCTCGCCGGTGCGGAGGTGGCCCTCGAAGGTCTTGCCGTTCAGCGCGGGATTCGACGTCCTCATGTCGGTTTGCTCTTCCGTCTGGGTGGGTGGGTGTGATTTCGGGAGGGAGTCCAGCTACTGGAACAACCGCTTCAGCAATTCGTTCCGGCTGATCTCGAAGTGCCGCTCGACGCTGCTGAGGATCGCGGACAATGTCCCGATCTTGAGCGGCCGGTGATCGGGAACGACGACGTGGTGCTCGCCGTTCTCGTGCGTCGTCAGGCGGATGTGGCTCCCCGTCTGCCGGACGACGCGGTAGCCCAGCGTGCCGAGAGCGTCGGCGAGTTCCCGGCCGTTCAGATCGCGGGGGAGCTTCACGCGGCGATGACTTCTTCGCGCACGAAGTGCAGCCGGATGATCCGCGGCCGCTCCGCTTCGTCGTCGAAGAAGCAGGCCACCGCGTCGCGGACCATCTCCCGAAGGTCCGCCTCGTCTTCGCCCTGCGTGAAGATGTCGTGCCCCAGCGCCCGCGCGGTGTATCCCCCCTCGGGCGCTTCTTCGACCAGGAAGATGATCTCCGTCATGTCCTCCACCTTGTTGTGCCTCACGGAATCTCGCGACTCCATCTACGAAGCGCCACCCTCCAGGCTCACCGCAGGCGGTAGCTGAGGGCGAAGGTGCTGTAGGTGTGGCCGCGGGGCTCGGTGCGGTACTCGCGGGAGCGGCTGAGGGTGCGGAACTCGAAGGTGAAGCCCTCGTAGCGCACGCCGGCGCCCAGCTCCCAGCGGCCCACGAAGGGGATACGCTCGACGCCCGGGCCGCCGCCGAAGGTGCTCCCGTCGAGGAAGAGGTTGCGGGCCACGGCGTCGCCGCGCGCGCGGGCCAGGACGTAGGCCGAGACGGGGCCGGCGCCGCGGTCGGCGGCCTCGTTCCAGGGGTGGGGGACGGTGTGGCCCAGGCGGAGGTCCAATCCGGCGTGGGCGCCGGTGAGGACGTTCCCCAGGGCGGCGCCCCAGGCGGGGGCCAGGGTGGCCACGCGGACGCCGCCCACGCGCACGTCGGCCGCCATGTACGCCTCGTCGTAGCGGACGACGGCGCCGGGCTCGAAGGGGACCTGCCCGCTCCACCCCCGCGGCTGCCAGAAGCCGATGATCCTGTGGAAGGTCTCGTGCACCACCTCGCCCCCCGAGGGCGGCCCCGTCACCCCCACCTCCACCCCCGCCGCGCGCAGCCGCGACGCCTTCGACAGCCGCGTGGTGGCCGAGGCGTAGAGCCACCCGGCGTACGGGCGCTCTCCCGCCGGGAGGGGGGTGGCGTCGACGCGCGGGGTGAAGATCTTGTGGCCCAGCGCGGCCGTCGTCGCCGTGCACTCCTGCGCGGGGGTCTCGGCGCCGCCGCAGGCGGGGAGGCGCGGGGCCAGGCGCCTCAGCGGCCCCGGCGCGCCGGCGAGGTCGAGCGCCACCTCCATCCCGTTGGTGTACTCCTCGTCCGGGCGCACGTCCATCGGCACCCAGAAGTCGTACGCGTCGTTGTCGAGCGTCAGGTGGACGCCGCGGAGCTGCGCGGCGGCCGGGCGCGCGGACACCAGCGCGAGCACGGCGGCGAGCGCGACGCGGAGTGCGCGGCGGAGCGTGGACGGGAGCGTGGGCATCGGAGACGGCGCGGGTGCCGCGGGGAGGGTCCGGACGTGCGGACCGAATGATAACGCGGGGACGCGACGGGGAGAATCCCATCGTTCGGTGATGAACGATCTCGCCCCCCGGTGTCTGACAGGGACGCCCCGGCCGGCCCGCGCGCGGGCCCATCGTCCGGATGGCACCGATTTGGCGGAACGAGAACCGATTGACCTGGGGACTGGCTTTCTCTCCGAAAGGAGGCAGTGATGCCGAGAGGGTGGAGCAATAAAGACGAGAAGCTGTACGACCACGTCAAGGAGAGCGAGATGGACCGCGGGATGGACCCCGCGCGCGCCGAGGAGATCGCCGCCCGGACGGTGAACAAGCACCGCCGCCTGGAGGGGCGGACGCCCAACCGGACCACGCAGGGGACCGGAAACCCCAACCGCGGCTACGAGGAGCGCTCGCGCGACGAGCTGTACAACATCGCGAAGCAGAAGGAGATCCCGGGCCGCAGCAAGATGACCAAGGAAGAGCTGATCGAGGCCATCCGCGGGAGCCGGTAGCGCGCCCGCCGGTACCGATGTGAGGGAAAGCTCGCGTTCGATCTCACACAGGGGGCACAGGGGACCC
>DATACF010000263.1:0-4718 GCA_036259235.1 Longimicrobium sp.
CCCCCCGCGCCGTGGACATCGTCCGGCGGACCGGAGCCGGAGGTCAGCCGATCGCCTCGGCGGGGTCGGCCTCGGCCAGCGCCTCGCGGAGGAGCTCCTCGTCGTCCGCGGCGATGGCGTCGATCTCGACGTAGCCGACGCGCACGGGCTCGGCGGGGTCCTCGGGGCACTGGAAGCGCGCCGCGTAGATCCCGCGCTCGGTGGGCGCCGGGTGGCCGTACATCACCTCCACCAGCCACCCCCGCCCCCGCTCGTCCTGGAAGATCGCCCGGTCTTTCATCCCGCCCCCGCTCGGCTCCTCGGCGTGAATCGCGAAAACGACGCTCGTCCCGCGGAAGATACGCGATCTCCCCGCCGGCCGCGATGCGACGCCCTCGCGATCCTGATTCCGAATGAAGAAAACACATGGGCCTCACGCAGAGCAGCAGGGTCAGCGGAGGAATTCTCTGCCGACCCTGCTGCTCTGCGTGAGACCTTTCTCCGGGCAACCGGAGATCGCGATCAGACCGCCGCCGCGAAGCGGGGCTCGTGGAAGGGGGCGAGCTCCCGGAGCGTCTCCAGGACGTCGGCGACCTCGCGGTGCCCGCCGGCCGGGTCGTAGGGGATCGCCTGGATGTTGAGGCGGCGCATGAGGTGCTCGGCCGCGAAGTCGCCCGCGTTGGCGAGGAGGGCGAAGTGGCGCGGGACGTAGTTCTCGAAGATCAGCGACAGCTCGCGCAGCACCAGGTGGAAGTCGGGGTCGCGGAGGCTGTAGCCCACGAAGAGGAGGGTGTAGTTCAGCAGCGCCGCCTGGAGGAAGCTCCGCGCGTGCGGGCTGCGGAGGATCATCCGGTCGTAGTCGCTGGCGCTCAGGACGATGCTCGCCGGCGAGGCGACGTCGCCGTGCATCTTGTAGACGAAGAACTCGGCGTTGAAGAGCGCCACCCCGAGCTGTTCGAGCATGTTGGAAGTGAAGGTGCTCGGCGCCCAGCTCCGCGTCTTGGTGACCGTGGTCTCCAGGAGACGGTCGTAGTTGGTCGTGACCACGCCGCGGAAGTCGGTTCGCGCGATCAGCTCGTGCGCTTGCGACGGGGCCACGGGGCGGCCCAGCGCCTCCTTCAGGACGTCGGCGAACTGGGTGGGGCTCAGCGTCGCGCGCGCGAACTCGGCGAGGGTGAAGAAGTCCTTCTGCTCCTCGATCTCCTCCAGCCCCTCCATCCGGGCGTACGGCATCCGCTTCGCCTCGTCCACCAGCCGCTCCACCAGCTCGCCCCAGGTGGGGTACCCCGCGGCCGAGGAGAGCCCCGACCCCACGAAGAGGATGCACTTCCGGGCGCGGACGGCGCGGAGGAGGGCGTCGGGAAGCTGGACGGGCATGATGCGGCTCGGGGCGGAAGGCGAATGGCTCGGACCCGCCCCCAATCTACCGCCGCGCCTGAATATGGACAAGTCCGCACAGACGTCCGCTCTCGCTACGCCATCAGGAGATCACCCGCCGCAGCTGCACCTCGCCGGTCCGGTTCGTCTCGTCGCTCCCGGAGCCGGTGAGGGTGCCGCCGCCCTCGCCGATCTCCGGCTCGATGGTGTCGAGGGAGTCGTCGACCGTCCGCCGTCGGCGCGGGAGCCCCGCGCGCCCTACCGCACCTGGTTCCGCCCCGCGCGCTTGGCCTCGTAGAGCTTCGCGTCGGCCGCGGCGAGGAGGGCCTCCGGGGTGCCGAGCGCGCGGTCACCGCAGAGGCCGAGGCTCACGGTCACCTTCAGCCCCGGCGCGATCGCCTCCCAGTCGTGCGCCTCGACGGCGGCGCGGAGCTTCTCGGCCAGGCGCGCGGCCTTGGACGGCGGCGTCTCGACCAGGAGGAGGACGAGCTCCTCGCCCCCGTAGCGCCCCACCACGTCCACCTGTCGCGTCCCGCGGCGGAAGATCGCCGCCACCTCGCGGAGGACGCGGTCGCCGACGGCGTGCGAGAAGCGGTCGTTGACCGCCTTGAAGTGGTCGAGGTCGGCCATGGCCACCGTCAGCTCGCGCCCGAAGCGGCGGGCGCGCTCCCACTCCAGCGCCAGGCGGGCGTCGAGCTCGCGGCGGTTGCAGAGCCCGGTGACGGCGTCCTCGCGGGCCAGGCGCTCCAGCTCGGCGGCCTGGAGGCGGAGCTGGTCCTGGGCCTCGCGGAGCGCGCGGTTGACCGCCGTCAGCTCGTCGTTGCGCGTCCGCAGGAGCCCGGCCTCGCGCTCGGTCCGCTCCACCTCCGCCTGCACCAGGAGGGTCTGGATCCGCCGCTCGGCGGCGGCGCCGAAGACCTCGTCCTTCACCTCGTGGTGGAGCTTGACGTGCCGGAGCGCCCCCGCGGCGTCGCCCCGGCGCTCGTGCAGCTCGGCCAGGACCCGGTGCACCTCGTAGACCCGCGCCCGCGCCCCGGTGCGCTCCGCCAGCTCCAGGGCGGCGTCCAGGTACACCCGGGCCCGCGCGTCGTCGCCCGCGCCCGCCAGCGTCTCGCCCAGGCGGAGGAGGGTCTCGTTCTCCACGTGCCGCTGCTCGGCCGAGCGGCTCACCTCCAGCGCCTCCTCGAAGCACGCCAGCGACTGCGGGAGGTCGCCCCGCTTGCGGAAGACGTTCCCCAGGTTCGTCAGCGCGATGCACTCCGCCCGCGGGTCGCCGCTGCGGCGGGCCTGGCCCAGCGCCGTCCGAAAGCACTCCAGCGCCTCGTCGAGCTCGTCCAGGTTCTCGTGCGAGGCGCCGATGTTGAGGAGGGGGACGATCTCGTCGCGGTCGCCCAGCTCGCGCATGAGCGCCAGCGCGCGCCGGAAGTGGTCGAGCGACTCGGCGTACTCACCCAGGCGCCCATGGATGTTCCCCAGGTTGTTGAGGACCTGCGAGAGCCCGCGGGCGTCGGCCAGCGCCTCCTTGAGCCGGCGGCTGTCGCGGTAGTGCTCCAGCGCCCGCGCCAGGTCGTCGAGCTCGAAGTAGACGTTGCCGAGGAAGTTGAGCGTGTCGGACTCGCCTTCCCGGTCGCCCACCTCGCGCTGGAGCCGCAGCGCCTCGAGAAGGGGGGCGAGGGCGGCGGGGCAGTCGCCGCGGTGGCGGTGGACGTTCCCGATCCGGCTCAGCGCGCCGGCTTTCCCGGCGGCGTCGCCGACCTCCTCGAAGGCGCGGACCGCCGCCTGGAGGTCGGCGAGGGCGGCGTCGTTCTCCAGGAGCTCGGCCCGGCAGGCGCCGCGAGCACGGAGCGCGTAGGCGAGCCCGCTGGGGTACCCCGCCCACTCGGCCAGCGACCGGGCCCGCTCGGCCAGCCGCAGCGCCTCGCGGGGGTCGGAGAAGCGCGCCTCCCACGCCCGCCGCACCAGCCCGTCGACCGCCATCCGCGTCTCGGCGCCGTCCGCCAGCGCGCCGAACTCCACCTTGTCCGAAGCCAGGATCGTCATTGTGGGCCCTCCGGATTGTCCGAAACGGACTGAACCGCAGACGCAAGATCCGGCCTCCGCGCGGGCGGCGCAAGGAGGTCGTGACGAAGGACGCCCCTACCCCCGGACGCGGTTCCGCCCGGCGCGCTTGGCCTCGTACAGCTTCGCGTCCGCCGCGGCGAGGAGGGCCTCGGGCGACTCGACGGAGAGGTCGCCGGAGAGGCCGAGGCTCATCGTCACCCGCACCCCCGGGTGGACCGCGTCCCAGTCGTGCGCCTCCACGGCGGCGCGGAGCTTCTCGCAGAAGCGCTCGGCCTTCTCCGGGGGAGTCTCGACCAGGAGGAGGACGAACTCCTCGCCGCCGTAGCGCCCCACCACGTCGATCCCCCGGGTGCGCTCGCGGAGGAGCCGGCCCAAGGCGCGGAGGACGGCGTCGCCGGCGGCGTGCGAGAAGCGGTCGTTGACCTCCTTGAAGTGGTCGAGGTCGGCCATCACCACCGTGAGGTCGCGGCCGAAGCGGCGGGCGCGCTCCCACTCCAGCGCCAGCCGCTCGTCGACGTGGCGGCGGTTGGAGAGGCCGGTGAGGGCGTCCTCGCGCGCCAGCCGCTCCAGCGCCTCGGCCTGGCGCCGGAGCTGGGCCAGGAGGCGGGCCTTCTCCTCGTCGGCCTCGCGCAGCGCCCGGTTGGCGGCGGTCAGCTCGTCGTTCTTCACCCGCAGCAGCTCGGCCTCGCGCTGCGAGCGCTCCATCTCGGCCTGCACCAGGAGGCCCTGGATCCGCTTCTCGGCGTCGGCGCTGAAGACCTCGTCCTCGGCCTCGTGGAAGGCCTTGAAGTGGCGGAGCGCCTCCCCCAGGTCGCCCCGCCGCTCGTGGAGCTCCGAGAGGGCGCGGTGCGCCTCGTAGACGTGGACGCGCGCCTGGATCTCTCGCGCCCCCTCCAGCGCCCGGTCCAGCTGCGCGAGCCCCCCCTCGATGTCGCCCGCGGAGGCCAGCGTCCGCCCCAGCGCGATCCGGGCGTCGGCCTCCACCTGGCGGAGCCCCGCCCCGCGGCAGACCTCCAGCGCCTCGGCGAGGTGCTCCATCGCCCGCGCGTGGTCGCCCTGCTTGCGGCGGACCTCGCCCAGGTTGCGGAGGGCGTCGGCCTCGGTGTAGCGCTCGCCGGTGCGGCGGGCCAGCTCCAGCGCCTCGGCGTAGCAGACGAGCGCGCGCTCCAGGTCGCCCAGGTGCTCGTGGCTGGCGCCGACGTTGACCAGCGAGATCCCCTCGCCCGGCCAGTCGCCCACCTCGCGCTTCAGCGCCAGCGCCCGCTCGTGGTACGCCAGCGCCTCGGCGTACTCGCCGAGGC
>DATACF010000264.1:0-3358 GCA_036259235.1 Longimicrobium sp.
CCGCGGGGGTCACCCTGGTGGCCGAGAGCGGGATCCGCACGGCGGAGGACGTGGACCGCCTGGGCGCGGCCGGGGTGGACGCGGTGCTGGTGGGGGAGTCGCTGATGCGCCAGGACGACCTGCGCGCCGCGGCCGCCGCCCTCGTCGGCCGGCCCAGGGACCCGGCGGCGCGGCCCGCATGACGCGCTCCCCGGAGGTGAAGGTGTGCGGCCTGATGCGCGCCGGGGACGCGGCCGTCGCGGCCGACGCGGGCGCCGCCTACCTGGGCGTCATCCTCGCCCCCGGCTTCCGGCGGACGGTGACGCCGGAGGCCGCCCGTGCTATCTTTGGGGACCTCCCCGCTCGCAGGGTGGGCGTCTTCGTCGACGCCGCCCCGGACGTGGTCCTCGCCGCGGCCGCCGCCGCCGGGCTCCACGTCGTCCAGCTCCACGGCGACGAGCCGCCGGAGGCCGCCGATGCGCTCCGCGCGGCCGGCTACGAGGTGTGGAAGGCCGTCCGCGCGCGGAGCGGTGCCGACTTCGGGGCCGCCGCGGCGCGCTACGGGGCGTCGGTGGACGCCCTCCTCGTCGACGGGTACAGTCCCGCCGCGCACGGCGGCACCGGGACGCGCTTCCCCTGGCACGAGGTGGCGGCGCTCCGCGATCTCCTCCCCGAGGGCGTCGCGCTGGTCGCCGCCGGGGGGCTCAATCCGGGGAACGTCGCCGAGGCGGCCTCCCTCCTCCGCCCGCACGCGGTGGACGTCAGCTCCGGCGTCGAGTCCGCGCCCGGCGTCAAGGACGCGGACGCGGTCCGCGCCTTCGCGGCGGCCGTGCGGGCCCTCTCCACGAATTCGCGACACTCCTGAAGGAATAGACCTCACCCATGGCTTTCGAGAGCGGAACGGCGACGCTGGACGCGGCCCACGGCGGGCGCTTCGGCGAGTTCGGGGGGCGCTTCGTCCCCGAGACGCTGATCGCGGCGTGCGAGGAGCTGGCGGAGCTGTACGACACCGCGAAGACGGAAGCCGCCTTCTGGGCCGAGCTCGACGCCCTCTGGAAGGACTTCGTGGGACGCCCCACGCCGCTCTACCGCGCCCGCCGCCTCGGCGAGGCCGCGGGCGGGGTGACGGTCTACCTCAAGCGCGAGGACCTCAACCACACCGGCGCGCACAAGATCAACAACGCGCTGGGGCAGGTCCTCCTCGCCCGGCGGATGGGGAAGCGGCGGATCATCGCCGAGACGGGCGCGGGGCAGCACGGGGTGGCCACCGCCACGGCGTGCGCCCTCTTCGGCCTCCAGTGCGTCGTCTACATGGGGGAGGAGGACGTCCGGCGGCAGGCGCTCAACGTCTACCGGATGAACCTCCTGGGCGCCGAGGTGCGGCCCGTCACCAGCGGGACGCGGACGCTCAAGGACGCCACCAACGAGGCGATCCGCGACTGGGTCACCCACGTCGTCGACACCCACTACATCATCGGCTCCGTCGTCGGCCCCGACCCGTACCCGCGGATGGTGCGCGACTTCCAGTCGGTGATCGGCCGCGAGGCGCGGGCGCAGGTGCTGGAGGTGGAGGGGCGCCTCCCCGCGGCGGTCGTCGCCTGCGTGGGCGGCGGCTCCAACGCCATCGGGATGTTCCACCCCTTCGTGGGCGACGCGGGCGTCGAGCTGGTGGGGGTCGAGGCGGCGGGCGACGGGATCGACACCGGCCGCCACGCGGCCACGCTCACCCTGGGCCGCCCGGGGGTCCTCCACGGGTGCCTCTCGTACCTCCTCCAGGACGGCCAGGGGCAGGTGGCGGCCGCGCACTCGGTGTCGGCGGGGCTCGACTACCCCGGCGTGGGGCCCGAGCACGCCTTCCTCAAGGACTCGGGGCGGGCCGCCTACACCTCGGTCACCGACGCCGAGGCGCTCGACGCCTTCGGGCGGCTGGCGCGGCTGGAGGGGATCATCCCCGCGCTCGAGTCGGCGCACGCCATCGCCTTCCTCCTCCGCGAGGGGGCCCGGTGGAGGGACGCCGGCCCCGTCGTCGTCTGCCTGAGCGGGCGCGGCGACAAGGACGTCGCCCAGGTCGCGGCCATGACAGGGTGACGCTTCCCCCTTATCTTTCGTCCACATCGAGCGTGAAGTAGAAAACGACCCGGCGGTGACGGTGCTCCGGCGCCGCCGCCGCCGCCGTTCTCCCGGCCCGCCCCGTCCCGCGCCCCCATGACCGACGCCGCCTTCCCGACCCTCCTCGACGCCTCCGGCGCCCCCGCGGCGCCGGAGGAGGTGCGCGCGGGGGTGCACGACGCGGTGCGGGCGCTGGCGCGGGCCCTCCGCAACCGGCTCCTGTACGAGGGGAGCGCCAACCCGGCCGTCGACCGGGTGATGGACGCCGCCCGCGAGAGCTTCGGGACGCTCTGGAAGAGCGCCGGCCACGCCACGCTGGTGGTCGAGGAGCGCGACCTCCTCTTCGACGGGGCCAGCGTCTACCAGGCCGAGGAGCGCGAGAGCCTCCCCTTCCTCCTCTACCGCGACGGGATCCGCGAGATCACCTTCCACCGCGGCTTCGAGCGCGAGGAGCTGGACGCCCTCCTGGCGGTCCTCGCCCACGTCCACCGGATGCGGGGCGAGGAGCAGGACGACCTCCTCACCCTCCTCTGGGACCACGACTGGTACTACTTCCGGTACCGCTACGTCGAGGCGCTCCCCGAGGGGACCGAGCTCCCCGAGGGGTCGGGGGAGGGGCAGCCCCGCGCCATCGCCGTCCGCGAGGAGACGCAGGCGCTGGCGACCACCGTCTCGGCCGACGACTTCCGGGGGGCGCTCTACTTCCTCGACGACGTGGAGCTCCGGCGCCTCGACGACGAGCTCCGCCGCGAGATGGCGCGCGACCTCTGGACGGGGGTGCTGAACGCCCTCTTCGACCGGCTGGAGGACGGCGGCGCGCTCCGGCAGGAGCAGATCGTGGGGATCCTCTCCGACGTCCTCCCGACGCTCCTGGGCGCGGGGAAGCTGGAGCTGGGCGGGCGCGTCCTGGCCGAGCTGGTGGAGATCGCCACCTCGGGGCGGCGCCTCCCGGCGGCGGTGATGCGGGCGCTCCGGGCGCTCTTCGACCAGCTCTCCTCCCCCGACACCATCGCCGAGCTGGTCCGCACCGTCGAGCAGGCGGGCTCCGCCGTGTCGGAGGAGTCGCTGGCGTCGCTCCTCTCCTTCTTCCCCCCCGACGCCCTCCGCCCCCTCCTGCGGGCCAGCGAGACGAGCGCCTCCCCGGCGGTGCGCCGCTCGGTCGTGCTGGCCGCCGAGCGGCTGGCCGACGCCCACCGCGACCTGGTGACCCGGCTGGCGGCCGACGCCGACCCGGCCGTGGCCGGGGGGGCGGCGCGCCTCCTGGGGCGCC
>DATACF010000265.1:0-2307 GCA_036259235.1 Longimicrobium sp.
GGGCCGACGACGCCCGCCCCGCGCACCCTCCCCCATCGCCCCCACCGAATCCGGTCGCGACTCCCCTCCGCCCCTGCATCTTCGCCCTCCGCTCCCGCCCCCGATGCGCCACCGTTGACCGGGATCGCCGCCGTGCGCATCTTTCATCGCGGAGGCCCGCCCGCCGCTCCCAGACCCCCGGTCCGCCCCGAGACGCCATGTCCGACGCGCCGCCCCTGGAGCACCCGGCCGAGATCCGCAGGCTCTGCGACGAGGCCATCGCCGGCTTCGAGGCCCTCGCCGCCGCCGATCCCGGCGAGCGCGGGCGCCTGGTCCCCGGCCTCCGCGCCCTCCTCGAACGGATCGACGAAGCCGTCGAGGAGGCCGACCTCCTCCACCCCGACTTCGCCCGCGAGCAGGGGTGGCTCGTCGACGCCTCGTCGGCGCTCCAGTCCATCGACCTCGACCGTGGCGGGCCCCACGTCCCCCGCTTCGTCGAGCGCGCCGTGGCCGACCTCCGCCGCGTCGCCGGCCCCTGACGTCTCCGCGCACCCTTTCGGCCACCGCACCCCCACCTGTCCATTTCCTCCACCCCCCCGCGCCGGGGGCGGCGGGGAGGGCAAACTTCCACTCACATTCCGCCAGAATGCGACCAGGGTGCCTGCTGCACCCGGATCGTGTAGCAGGTGGAGGCCAGAACGCGGCGCCTCCATTCACCCGAAGGAAGTAACGGAGCGGATTGGAGATCCGCGCGCTGTCACGTCTCCCTGGACGTTGTGGCGCGTGAGTTGCGAAGGGGCTGGCCGGGCGGCGTGCGATCCTTTGGAGCCCGGCAATGCTCCAGGAGGCGCCGGAGGGAGTGTCACGTTTCTCTGCGCGGGATATAAAGATCCTTGCGCGAGAAGGAGATACGGCATAGCATAGTGTGCAGTTTCTCCACCCTGCGGTCCGGGGCCCACCTCCTCCCACCTGTACCACTCCCGGAGTCGGACATGCGACCCAAGCGACTGTCCCCCCCCGTCCGGCGTACCGCGCGCCGCTGGCGGACCCCCCCCGCCATCACGCACGGCGCCGAGGCCTTCGAGGGCCTCGGCATCCTCGAAGAAGTCAAGGGGCCCCTGGGTCTCCTCCTCTGGCAGGCCATGCGCGACGTCACCCTGTGGGCCAACGTCCCCCCCGAGGAGCGGGCGGGCGTCTTCGCCGAGGGGTCCGACACGCACCTCCACGGGATGATCCGCTCGGCCGAGGTCGACGTGCAGCTCGAGTCGCCGCTGATGACGGTGATGCGGATGGTGGGGGCCCCCGAGGCCGCCCGCCCCGAGAGCGTCGAGCTCGCCTGCCAGCACATCGCCCACTGGGCCGACCAGCACGGCTACGGCGCCACCTCCATCGCCTTCGCCCAGGCCGCCGCCCTCTCCGTCCCCGGCGACGCCGGCGCGGCGTACGCGGTGGGGCGGCTGGCCCGGCGGCGCGCCGAGCACGCCCGCGCCGAGACGTGGTTCCGCCGCGCCATCGCGCTCGCCCGCCAGACCGGCGACTGGACCAGCTACGCGCTGGCCTTCTCGGGGCTCGGCAACCTCTACATGCAGCGCGGCAACCTCCCCGCCGCCCGCCGCTTCCACGTTCGGGCGCTCCGCGCCGCGCGGCGCCACTCGCTCCGCCAGATCCAGGGCTCGGCGCTCCACGACCTCTTCGTCATCGCCGCGCACGGGCGCCAGTCCGACGACGCCGAGCGCTACGCCCGCGGCGCCTTCGAGGCGTACGGCCTCGAGCACTCGCGGCTCCCGGCGCTGGCCAACGACCTGGCGTACTTCTGGATGGAGCGGGGCCACTTCGCCCCCGCGCTCACCGTCTTCCAGACGCTCCTCCCCCACATCACCCGGCACGAGGACCGGCTGGTGGGGCTGGCCAACATCGTCCGCGCCGCCGCCGGTGCCGGGCAGCGCCGCCTCTTCGAGGAGACGTGGGACGAGGTGTGGGACGGGCTGGCGCGCAACGAGCCGGCCGAAAACCAGGCCCAGGTCCTCCTGGAGCTGGCCCACGGCGCCTCGCAGCTGGGCGAGTGGGAGCGCGCCGAGCGCGCGGCCGAGCGGGCGCTGAAGGTGGCGCGCGACCGGGGCGAGGCCAAGGTGTCGCTCACCGCCGAGTCGGTGCTCGAGTCGGTGCGCCGCGGCCGTCTGGCCCGCGCCCGCGCCGCCGAGGCGGCCCCGGCGGCCGTCCACGCGGAGGAGAAGGACGTCTTCGCGACCGAGCTGGTGCGGACGCTGAACGCGTCGCTGGTCGCCCGGTAGCACCCGCGGGGGGGGGGGGGGGGGGGGGGGGGGGGGG
>DATACF010000266.1:0-18659 GCA_036259235.1 Longimicrobium sp.
CCGGGGGTGGTGTCGCCGGGGGCGCGCGGGGGGCGGGGCGCGGCCTCCCCCGTCTCGCCCCGGGGGACGACGGGAGGGCGCTGCCCCTGCGGCACCGACGGCCGCGGGCGCTGGCCCCCGGGGCGCGGGATGCCGATCTGCGCCTCGGCGGGCGCCGCGAGGGCGCCGGCCGTGGCGAAGGCCAGGAAGAGGAGGAGCGGGACGGCTCTGGACGTCACGAAAGCCTTCGGATGCTCGGGTCGGGGAGCCGGGGACGGTCCAATCTACGCGCTCGGGTCCGCGCGGCGGAACCGTCCCGGCGATACGTTAATCTCCCCCTCACGCCTCGGCCGAGGCCGCCGCGGCGGCGCGCTTCCGCGTCACCAGGCGCGAGAGGACGATGGAGAGCTCGTAGAGGAGGACCAGCGGCGCCATCATCATCACCGTCACCGTGATCACGTCGCCGGGGGTCAGCACCGAGGCGAGGACCGTGATGGCGACGATGGCGTGGCGGCGCTTGGAGGCCAGGAACTCCGGCGTCACCAGCCCCAGCGCCGACAGGATCAGCACCACCACCGGGAGCTCGAAGACGATCCCGAAGGCCAGGAGGAGGCGGGTGACCACCGCCAGGTACGGCCCGATGGTGATCGACTGCTCCAGGCTCTCGGTCTGGAACCCCATGGTGAAGCGGAGGGTGACGGGGAGGACGAAGCGGTACGCCATCCACACCCCGCCCGCGAAGAGCACCACCCCCATGTACAGCGCCGGGACGATCACCCGCTTTTCGCTGGGCATCAGCGCCGGCGAGAGGAAGGCCCACACCTGGTAGACGATGATCGGCGAGGCGAGGACGAGCCCCACCGTGATCGCCAGCTTCAGCGTGATGAAGAACGGCTCGGTGGGGCTCAGGTACTTGAGCTTCCCCCCGTCCAGGAAGGGCTCGATCGGGGCGACCAGGAGCCCCAGCACGTCGAAGCGCGTCACCAGGAGGAAGCCGGCGATGGCGCACACCGCCACCGCCAGGAGGCTCCAGAGGATGCGCCAGCGCAGCTCCTCGAGGTGGTCGAGGAACGGCATCTCGCCGCTCGGCGTCTTCGCGAAGTTGGCCATCTATGCTCCGGACGGCGCGGAGGCCGTCGTCGTGCGATTGATCTGCGCGGCTCCCGGCACCTCTACCCGGTTGCGGCGCATGGAGTTTCGCCTCCCGCCCCCGCCCCCCGCAAGAGTGTCCCGATAAAGCGCGGCGGGAGACCCCGCGCATCCCGCGGGGCCTCCCGGACGTCCGCCATCGCGCGCGGAGGGGCGTCAGGACGGGGCCGGACCGTCCGCCGCCCCCGACGCGTCGTCGTCCTCGTCCTCGGTGAGCGGGAGCTCGCGCTGGAAGCGGCGCATCTCCATCCGCGCCTGGATCTCCTGGAGCTCGCGGAGCTCCTCGGCGAACTCCTCGACGTCCTGGAAGTTCCGGTAGACCGAGGCGTAGCGGACGTAGGCGATGTGGTCGCGGTTCTTGAGCCGGTCCATCACCAGCTGGCCGATGTCGTGGCTGGACACGTCGGCCACCTCGCGCCGGTCGAGCTCGCGCTCGATGTCCTCGACGATGGTCTCGATCTCGGCCGCCGTCACCGGGCGCTTGGCGCACGCCACCTGGATGGAGTTGAGCAGCTTCCGGTGGTCGTAGCTCTCCGTCTCGCCGTCGCGCTTGAGGACGGTGAGGGTGCGCTCCTCGATGTACTCGTACGTCGTGAAGCGGCGCCCGCACCGCAGGCACTCGCGGCGGCGGCGCACGGCGCGCCCCTCGCGGCTGGTCCGCGAGTCGACGACGCGGTCGTCCTGGTGGTGGCAGAACGGGCAGCGCACGGCGGCGTCTCCGGCTCCCTAGCTCCGCGAGGTCCCGGTCCGCGCCAGCTCCGTGCGGGCCTGCTCGGCCTCGGGGCTGCGCGGGTAGGCGCGGATCACCTGGTTGTAGCGGGCGCGCGCCTCGGTCCGGTTCCCCCGCCCCGCCTCGATCCGCCCGATCCGCAGCAGCGCGGTGGGGGCGCGGGGGGAGGCCGAGTACGCCTCCACCACCCGCTCGTACGCCTCGATCGCCGCGTCCGGATCCCTCGTCCCGTACGACTCGCCGATGTAGAGCTGCGCGTCGGCGGCCAGGCGGTGGCGCGGCGCCACGCGGAGGAACTCCTCGAACCCCGCGCGGGCGGTGGTGAAGGAGTTCCGGCGGAAGGCGCCGAGGGCGGCGTCGTAGACGGCCTGCGCCTCCGAGGCGTCCGCGCCGCCGGAGGTGTCGGGGCCGCCGGTGCCGGCGCGGGCGGTGTCGCGGGCGGCCTCCTCGGCGCGGCGGGCCTCTTCGGCGCGCTGGTTGATCTGGCGGCGGAGCTCGTTCAGCTGGGCCTGGCTCTGGCCGGAGAGCTCCTGGATCTGCACCAGCTGCCGCTCGATCTGCACCAGTCGGTTGGCGATGTCGCCGCGGAAGCGGGTGTTCTGCGTCTCCAGCGTGTCGAGCATCGCGCCCACGCGGCGGACCATGTCGTCGATCTGCCGCTCCTGCGCCTGCCGCGACGTCTGCATCTCCAGCCGCAGGTCCTCCACGTCGCGCTTGGTGGCCAGGCACCCGGCGAGCGCGGGGAGGAGGGCGGCGGCGGCCGCGATCCGGATCGTCCTCATCCCTGGATCTCCGCGGGGACGTTGACCACCGAGCCGCCGGTGATGGAGAACTCCGCGCGGCGGTTGCGGGCGTAGGCCTCCTCGTCGTCGCCCTCCACCAGCGGGCGCTCCTCGCCGTAGCTGATGGTGTGGAAGCGGCTGGCGCTGATCCCGTAGTTCTCCAGGAAGGCGGCGACCGCCTCGGCGCGGCGCTGGGCGAGGGCCAGGTTGTACTCGGTGGAGCCGCGCTGGTCGGCGTGGCCGTCGATGCGGATGCGGACGCCCGGGTTGTCGCGGAGCACCGCCGCCTTCAGCCGGAGCCGCTCCTCGGCGTCGCCCTGGATCTCGTCGCTGTCGTACTCGAAGAAGACGATCTCGGTGAGCACCTCGCGCGCGCTGGCGGCGGCGCCCTCGCGGGCGCGGCGCTCGCGCTCCAGGCGCTCCTCCTCGGCGCGGCGCTCGTCGGCCAGGCGGATGGAGTCTTCGCGGGCGCCGGTGTCGTCGGTCACCACCGTCGTGGTGTCGGTCTGCGGGCCGGGCTCGGCCGGGCGCCGCTTGCGGCACCCCACGAGGACCAGCGGGATCAGGAACAGCACGGCCGCGTGGCGAAGCTTCATGACGTCGTCTCTCTCCTCGGAGTGCGATGCTGGGCGTTTGCGAGGGATGGTGCTCGGGGGTCGGTCGATTCGGAATCGGTCGATTCGGCGCGCGGGGCGGACGGTTCCGCGTGAAGGCGGATGGTTCCGCGTGGCCCCGGGTCCCGCCCAGGCGGTTGAAACCGCGGCTGGAACCCCACGAAGTCAGCCTTCGCGGACTGCGGGCCGCCTTCGTGGCGCGCAAGCCGGCCTCCCACGCCGGACCGCCATGTCCCCCTCTCCCGGAACGGGTCCCGGAACGGGAGAGGGTGGCGAGCCTCGAGCGAGCCGGGTGAGGGCCCGCCGGGGGACGGCGCCGCGCGGCAATCTACTCGCTCGGCGCCGTTCTGCCCAACCTTACCGTCCCCCCGCCGCGCCGGTCGCCCGCGCCAGCGTCGGCGACCAGTCGGGGAGGCCGAAGCCGCGGCCGCGCACCAGCGGGCGGACGCGGCCGCTCACGGTGTCGAGGACGAAGAGGCCGCCGCCGTCGCGGTCGGGGGAGGCGAAGACGAGATGGCGGCCGTCCGGCGCCCAGCTCGGGTCCTCGTTCCGCCCCCGGTCGGTCAGGAGCCTCGCCCGCCCGCCGTCGGCGGCCGAGACCACGATCTGGTGCGCGCCGCCCACCCGGGTGTGGTAGGCGATCTGCGGCCCCGTGGGAGACCAGTCGGGCGAGGTGCTGTATCCCCGGCTCCCGTAGGTGTACTCGGAGATCAGCCGCGGCTGCCCGCCCAGCTCCATCACGTAGATCTGCGGCTCGCCCAGCCGGTCGGAGACGAAGGCGATCCGCCCCCCGTCGGGCGAGAAGGTGGGCGACAGCGAGATGTGCCGCCGCCCCTGCGTGTGCTGGCGCAGCCCCCCCGCGCCCGTCGTGGCGATCTCCGTCCCCCCGCTCACCGTCGTGGCGAAGGCGATCGTCCGCCCGTCGGGCGCGTACGCGGGGGTGATGTTGAGCCCGGTGCGGTCGGAGACGAGCCGGTCGGCCCCCGTCCCCAGGTCGCGCTCGTAGAGGAAGGGCGCGCCCGAGCGGTACGAGGTGTACGCCAGCTTCCGCCCGTCCGGGCTCCACGCGGGGGAAAGGGCGATGGAGCCGTCGCTGGTCACCCGCGTCACGTTCTCGCCGTCCGAGTCGACCAGGTAGATCTCCTTCGACCCGCGCCCCTGCGTCACGAACGCGATCCGCGACGCCGCCATCCCCGGCTCCCCGGTGGCCCACCGCACCACCGCGTCGGAAGCCGCGTGGACGGCCATCCGGAAGCCACGCGAATTCTGGGCGGGGAGGTCGAAGGTCCCCGACCCCTTCACCTGGCCGTAGACGGCGTCGTGGAGGGTCAGCCGCAGCGCCAGCGCGCCGCCGCGCCCCTCCACGCTCCCCTGGAGGACCCAGTCGGCCCCGCGCTCGCGCCAGAGCGCCACGTTGACCTCGTCGCCCGCGCGGGCGCCCGAGGGCTCCTTGAGCTCGAAGCGGTCGCTGAAGTCGAGGTCCTGGCGGACGATCCCCCGCACCGCCTCGGCCGCCCCGGCGTCGCCGCCGAAGGGGAGGACGACGAAGCCGGGCTCGTACTGCGGCTCGTACGTCAGCCGGAGCCGCACCCCCGCCTGGGGGACGGTGTCGCGCTGGGCGGACGCCGGGATCGCGACGGTCGCGGCCAGGAGCGCCGCGAGGGGAAAAGCACGGGAGAGAGCGGATCGGAAGGCCAAACGCACCACGCTTTTAGATCTGGGGGGTGATGTCCACGCACACCGGGAGCGACGAGGCCCCGAAGGCCCCGGGGAGCGCGCCGAACGCCCGGCGCAGCCCCGCCTGCTCCACGGCCTCCTGCACCGCCAGCCGGAAGGTGAAGCCGCCGCGGACGCGCCGCACCTCGATGTCGTCGGTGCCGCCGTCCTTCGTGATCCGGAAGCACACCTCCGCGCTCCCGTTGGTCCCCTCGGGGCGGCGGAAGTAGCGCCGCACCTGGCGGACGATGTTCTCGCAGTACCCCGCGCTGGGGCACTCCACGCCCGGCTGGCTGATGCTCAAGCCTTCCCCGCCGGGCGAGCTGGGATCCGGATTGCGACCCGTCGCCGCCCCGGGCCGCGTCCCCGTCCCGGTGGTCCGCGTCGTCCCGTTGGATGTTCCGGGACGCGAGGAGGTTGGGTTCGTCCCCGGACGCGTCGTCGACGGACGGTCCTTCTCCGTCGACCGGTTCGTCGTCGCCGGACGATTCGTCGCGGGACGCGGGGTCTCGGGGGCCGGACGGTCCGCCGGACGGGAGGTCCGGGGCGTCTCCGGGGCCTTTGTAGGCTCGGGACGGCGCGCGGGTTCCTTCGGGGGCGCCGGGGGCGGCGGCGGAGGCGGCGGCGTGGGATCGGGCGCGGAAGGGGTGGGGGCCGGCGGCGCGGGAGAGGGCGCGCCGGCGCCGGGGTCCGACTCGGGGAGCGCCGCGGCGGGCGGCGGGCCGAGGACGTTGGGCGGGGGGGAGACGATGTTGACGGCGTACACCTTCATCCGCGGCGCGGGCGGACGCTCGGGGGCGAACGACGCGGCGGCGAGGCCGAGCGCGACGATAGCCGCGTGCAGCCCCAGGGAGGCCGCCACCGCCGGTCCGATCCGCTCGCGCGCGTCGCGTCTGGCCATCCGCTACTTCCCCCCGTTCTCGGACTCCGCGATCAATCCCACCGTCGCCACGTCCGCCGCCTTCATCGCCCCCAGCACCTGCACCACCCGCCCGTACGCCACCGCCTCGTCGGCCCGGAGGTAGACGTTCTTCGCCCCCTTCTCGCGGATGATCTCCGGGAACTGGCGCTCGAACTCCTCCCACCGCACCTGCGCCTGGCCCACGTAGATCTGCCCCCCGCGGTCGATGGAGACCACCACCCCGTCGGAGGAGGGGACCGACTCGGTACGGGCGCGGGGGACGCTCACCTCCACGCCTCCCTGGAGCATCGGCGCGGTGATCATGAAGATCACCAGGAGCGTGAGGACGACGTCGACCAGCGAGGTGACGTTGATCTCCGCGCTCACCGTGAGCTCGCCCGAGCCGTGGCGGCGGCGCGGCATCAGATCCGCCCCTCGCGCGCCAGCGCCCCGATGAACTCGCTGGAGAAGCCCTCCAGCTCGCCCATGAAGAGGTTCAGCCGCCCGGTGAGGTAGTTGTACCCCATCGCCGCGGGAATGGCGACGACGAGCCCGCCCGCCGTGGCGACGAGCGCCTCCGCGATCCCCGGCGCGACGGCGGTGATGTTGCTCGACCCCGCCGCCGCCACGCCGATGAACGAGTTCATCACCCCGATCACCGTCCCCAGGAGCCCCAGGAGGGGCGAGACGGTGGCGAAGATGGCCAGCCAGTAGAGGCCGCGGGTGATGGCGTCGCGCTCCTCCCCCTCCTCCTTCTCGAGGACGAGGCGGAGGACCTCCAGCTGCGTCGGGAGGAGGCCGCGCACCTCCGCGCCGGGCCGCAAAGCGCCGGGGCGGAGCTCGGAGTAGAAGGTCATCCCCCGCTGGAAGACGCGCTTGAAGGGCGACTCGGGGAGGGAGAGGACCTGCTCGTACGCCTCCTCCAGCCGCCCGGCGCGCTCCAGCCGCTCCATGAAGGCGTCCGACTCCCTGCGCAGCCGCCGGAGCTGGAGGAACTTGAGGACGATGATGGCCCAGGAGATCAGCGAGAAGACGGCGAAGAGCACCATGATCACCTGGGTGGAGGCCGTGCCGCCGGCGATCATCTGCCAGACGCTGCCGAACTCCCCCTGAGACTCCGCCTGGATCAGCATGCCGCGAGCTTCGTCATTCAGTCGTCCTTGTGCGGCTCGGGTTGGTCGAGCTCGAAGAGGTAGCGGGCGGTGTCGATGACCCCCGTCCCGCGCCCGTTCCCCGCCGCCTTGCGGAGGCGGGCCGTGGGCGCGTGGAGGAGCTTGTTGGTGAGCGAGCGGGTGAGCGCCTCCACCGCCTCGCGGTCGGCGTCGGAGAGGTGCGCCAGCCCCCGGAGCGCCCGCTCCACCTCGGCCTGGCGGAGCGCCTCGCCCCGGTCCCGCAGCGCCCGGATGGTGGGGACCACGGCGAGCCCCGAGTACCACCCCCAGAAGTCCTCGACCCCTTCGCTGACGATGGCCTCCGCCGCCGGGAGCTCGGCCCGGCGCCGCCCCAGGCTCTCGTCGACGATCTGCTGGAGGTCGTCGATGTTGTAGAGGAAGACGTTGGAGACGTCGCCCACCCCCGGCTCCACGTCGCGGGGGATGGCGATGTCGAGGATGCAGAGGGGGCGCCGCGGCCCGTGGGGGAGCGCCTCGCGGAAGCGCTTCACCGTCAGCACCGGGTGCGGCGCCGCGGTCGAGGAGATGACGATGTCGACCTGCGCCAGCGCCCGGTCGAGCGCCTCCCACCGCACCGCCGCCCCGCCCCACTTCTCGGCCAGCTCCCGCGCCCGCTCCCACGTCCGGTTGGCGACGATGGCCGTGTCGACCCCCTCGCCCCGGAGGCACTCCAGCGTCACCTCGCTCATCTCCCCGGCGCCCAGGACCAGCGCGCGCCGCCCCTTGAGCGAGCCGAAGATCTTCTTCGCCAGCTCCACCGCGGCCGAGGAGACGGAGGCCGCGCCGATCCCCAGCCCCGTCTCGCTCCGCACCCGCCCGCCCACCGAGAAGGCGGTCTGGAAGAGGCGGTGGAGCGCCGGGCCGGCGACCGAGCCGTGGGGCGCTTCCGTCTCGCGGGCCACGGCGTACGCCTCCTTCACCTGCCCCTGGATCTGCGGCTCGCCCAGGATCATGGAGTCGAGCCCGGCGGAGACGCGGAAGAGGTGGTCGGCCGCCTGCCGGTCGCGGTGGACGTACATCCACCGCGCCGCCGAGCCCGGGTCCTCGCCGATCCGGCGGGCCAGCGCCTCGGCCGCGCGGGCGATCATCTCGTCGCCCTCGGGGGCCGAGAGGTAGACCTCGGTGCGGTTGCAGGTGGAGAGGAGGACCGCCTCTTCGCCCGGCGCCGCCGCCAGCCCCAGGAGCGCGCCCGGGACCTCGGCGCGCCCGAAGGCGAACCGCTCCCGGAGCTCGATCGGCGCCGTGCGGTGGCTGGTCCCTACGACTGCGACAGGCATCGGGCGATCCGTGTCTCCACATCCTCGTCGCGCCCCGCCACGGCGGCGTCGACGAACTCCTCCGTCACCAGCGAGAACCAGGCGGCGCGGCGGCGCGCCTCGTCGCCGGGGAAGCGCGCCTTCAGCTCCTCGCGGAGCCGCGCCAGCCGCCCGGCCGCGCGCCCCAGCCCCGGCGTCACCACCCCCTCCAGCCGCTCGCGGAGGCGCCGCGCCAGCAACGGCGACGCGCCCCCGGTCGAGAAGGCCACCACCACGTCGTCCCGGCGGATCACGGCCGGCACCTGGAAGGTCCCCGCCTCCCCGTCGTCGGCGAGGGTCACCAGCGCCCCGGCGGCTTCCGCCTCCCGCGCCACCGCCGCGTTCACCGCGGGGGCGTCGGTGGCGGCGAAGACCAGGTGGTGCCCGCGGGCGTCGCCGGTCTCGTACGGCCGCGGATGCCAGACGAGCCGCAGGCGCTGGATGAGCGCCCGCAGCTCGTCGTGGAGCGCGGGGGCGACGACCGTCGGGCGCCCGCCCGCCTCCGTCACGCCGCGCGCCTTGCGGAGCGCCACCTCGCCCCCGCCCACCACGAGCACCTTCAGGCGCGCGGCGTCCACGAAGACCGGGTAGAGCCCGCTCACAGGAACCCGCCCCCCGGCCCCTCGCCGGCGCGGAGGAGGAGGTACCACACCACCACCACCGCGAACCCCAGGACGCTGGCCAGCGCCGAGCGGCGCGCGGGGCGCCCGCCCCCGGCCCGCGCCAGGAGCGCGGCGGCGAAGACGAGCCAGCTGAGTACCCCCCAGATCACCTTGGGGTTTCCGGGCGACATGGGGTGCTCGAAGCGCTCCGTCCACGCCCACCCCACCAGGAGCGCGGCGGTGAGGAACGACATCCCCGCCACCAGCGCCCCCCGGCCGATCCGGTCGAGGGTGTCGAGCGGGGGGAAGTAGCGGAAGACCGCCCCGAAGCGCTTGCTCTTGAGCTCGCGGTACTGGAGGAGGTAGAGGAGCCCCGCCGCGAAGGCCACCGTGAGCCCCGCGTACCCCAGCATGGCGAGGACGACGTGCCCCACGAACCAGGGCCCGCGGAAGTCCATCACCTCCCCCGAGGGCCGCACCCCCGCGATCTCGGCCACCGCCGCCAGCGCCGCCGCCACGGGGACGAGGACGAGCCCCACCGGCCCGGTGCGCCCGATGGTGGCGATCCCCAGCGACCCCGCGGCCACCAGGAGCGCCAGCACCGAGAGCGAGGGCCCGAGCCCCACCAGCGGCGGCTCGCCGTATTCGCGCGGATAGAGGAGGAAGAGGTCGGCCCCATGGAGGACGATCGCCGCCCCCAGCACCCCCGTCGCCACCGACGGGAGCCGGCGGTCGGTGCGGGCCATGGAGACGCCGAGGAGCGCGGCCGAGAGGGCGTACAGCGCGAGGGCGATCAGGTGGAGCGTCGCGGTCATCGCCCCGAAAATGCGACGAAGCCCCCGTTTACGGAAGGGCTTCGACGGAAAACGACAGAAACTTCATAGTCCTGAGTCCTGAGTCCTGAGTAACGGCTCCGCGACCTCGCCTGTCATTTCGAGCGGCGCCGCTTCGCCGCACTCGCCTCGCGCCGGTCTCCGGCGGCGACCGAGGAATCTACTCCGCGCGCCGCGAGGCCGGCCCCGCGGCGCGAGGCGGGCGAGCGGGCAGCCCGGGCGAGATTCCTCGGGAGCGTCCCGAATCGCGTGTTCCCGTATGCTCCGGCGCGGACGCTCCGCTCGGAATGACAAATGGCCGGGGAGCGGCGCGAACGCCGCCCCCCGGCCACTCAGGACTCAGGACTTTCTCTTATCGCCCGCTCGCGCCGCCCCCGCTCGCCGGCATGCTCGCCACGCGTCGCACCGGGAGGCCCACCGCGATGGCGGGCTGGACGAGGTTGGTGATCCGCACCGAGGCGGCGCCGTCGGTGACGCGGACGACCTGGAGGCGGCCCACCGAGATCTCGGGGCGGGTGCCCCAGGTGCGCCCCTCGCGGGGGAGGTAGACCTCGAACTCGTCGCCCTCGCGCACGCCCTCGCGGCGGCCCACGGTGAGGAAGGCGATCTCCTCGATGGCCTGGAGCGGGTGCGGCTCCTCGAAAGCCAGGATGCTGGCCTGGAGCGACTCGCCGCGCGCCGGGGCGGGGCGGACGCCCGCGCGCACCGGGAAGGCGGCGGCCGGGAGGGCCAGGTCGCCCGGCTGCACCTGGTCGTACATCCGCACGATCACCACCGTGGCCACGTTCTCCTCCACCGCCGCCACCGTGCCGATCCCCCGCGACTCCCACACCCGCCCGTGGCTGGGGAGGAGGCGCCCCGGCTTCACGAAGTGGATGCGGTCGCCGATGCGGGCGGCGCCGCCGTCGAGGGTGACGTAGACGCGGTCGAAGAGCTGGATGCTGGGCGGGTCCTGGAGGGGGACCACCGTGGGCGAGACGATCTCGGCCAGCCGCCCCATCGGCCGCACCTCGGCGTCGGGGGCCACGAAGGAGGCGCGGTAGAAGTCGCCCTGGCGCACCACGGGGAAGTTCCCCGTCCCCGCGGGGAGGATGGTGAGCCGGTCGCGGTCGCCGCCGTCTCTCTCGCCGCGGTAGAAGACGGTGCGGCCGGGCTCGACGCCCCCCTCCTGCCGGGCGGCGACGCCCGCGGGGAGGACGAGGCGCTCGTTGGGGTAGATCCGCGCCGGGTCTTCCACCACGTCGGTGTTGAGGCGGAAGATCTCGGGCCAGAGGAAGGGGTCGCTCAGGTACGTGCGCGCCAGGTCCCAGAGGGTCTCGCCGGGGCGGACCACGTGCACGCGCTCCTGCTGCTGCGCGGAGAGCGGCGCGGCCACGGCGAGGGCGGCGGCGGTGACGAGTGCGGCTCTTCTCACGAGTCCTCGCGGGCGGTTGCGTGGGGCGGTGTGTGGCATGGAGAGGGAGGCCGGCGGAGCGGTCCGCGCGGGTCGCCGCGGGCATCCCCGGGGGGCGCCGGCCGGCAGGTCAAAGGGTCTGGACGGGTTGAGCGTCTAGAGTAAGTCCGCGCGCGCCACGCCGCAAGACGAACGGCGGCAGGGGGCTACGCGCGCCGCCCGGGGTCCGTGTCCGGATGGACATTGAGCCGGCGCAGAAGTCCGGAATACCGCGAGCGCCGTGCCGCGCGCATGGCTTTTCGCGCGAAGTCGTTTGATCGCAACCGGTTGAGCGCGATCCGGCGTATCCTCGGGAGAACGGGATACGCCGGATCGAAGTGCCGGATCGCGAAAAGGTTGCGGCGTTTTGCGAGACCTCGTCAGCCGTCGCGGGGGAGGAGGTTGGCCCCGCGGCGGCACTCGTCGGCGTAGGCGTACTCGGCCCCGGCGCAGACGCGCTCGCGGGCGGGGCGCTCGGCGTGGAGGAGGGTGATGTGCTCGCCCACGGCGCGGTAGCAGGCGTTCTTGCTCCCGCCGCGGGGAACGGCGCGGCAGAAGTCGAAGCCGTCCGCCGGGTCGGCGGTGACGTCGACGACGTTCTTCACCGCGCCCACCACGCACCAGGGCCGCTGGGCCTCGGGCGCCGCGTCGCAGTAGGCGATCACGCGGTCGCGCTCGCCGCGCCCCCAGGCGTTGGCGTCGCGCCCCAGCGAGGTGAAGCAGACGCGCACCATGTCCTCCGGCGCCGTCCCGCAGAGGCGCGAGGCCTCGGCGAAGTCGCCGTCGTTGTTGTAGAGGATGGCGGAGGTCTGCATCTGGTAGCAGGCGAAGCGGTGGTGCTCCTTCACCGCCGTGCACGGGTAGAGCGGATCGGCCGGATCGAGCGCCTTGAAGGGCTCCTCCGCCGTCGCGCCATGATCGCCGGACGCCCCGCCGTGGTGGCCGTGCCCGCCGCCGGCCGGCGCGTGATCGGACGATCCGCCGTGCGCGCCGTGCCCTTCCCCCCCGCCGTGCGACTGGGTCGTCGACGTGTGATGGGGATTCGTCGCGTTGACGACGTTCTCCATGAAGGCGCCGCCGTAGCAGGCGGTGCGGTCGCGGTGGTCGGCGAGGAGGTCGCAGGCGTCGAGCGCCTTGAAGAGGTGGTGGCGGTAGACGGCCATCACCCCGTGCCCCATCCCGTGGCCGCACTGGAAGCTGACCCACCGTTTCGACGGGTCGTCGCGGTAGTCGGCGCAGAGGGCGTTCAGCTTCTCGGCGGTGACGCCCGCCCCCGCGCCGCGGCCGTCGGCGAAGTAGCCCTGGATGACGCCGTGGTAGCACCCGGACTGGAA
Source organism: Longimicrobium sp. (assembly GCA_036259235.1). Lineage (GTDB taxonomy): Bacteria > Gemmatimonadota > Gemmatimonadetes > Longimicrobiales > Longimicrobiaceae > Longimicrobium. The sequence goes on from DATACF010000266.1 coordinate 12,540, forward strand.
GTCGGCGGTGCAGAGGGCGAAGGTGCGGCTCACCGTCTCGGGCGACTCGTACGCCGCGATCCCGATCCCGTGCGCGAGGACGTGCCCCTCGCGGCGGATGTCCTCGTCCGCCGCCGCGAGCTTGAGAAGCGCGCCCATCGTCCGGTCGACCCCCGCGGGCTCGATGGTCGACACCAGCGCCCCCTCGAGGCACGTCTGCCGCGCCTCCCACTCCGCCTGCCGGCACCCCTCCGCCGCCCACGCCGCGATCTCGTCGGCGGTCGACGCCGCCGTCCACTCGCGCTTCGCCGGCCCGTCCGGCGCGGGCGTGGCCTCGCCCTTCGACGGCGCGCACCCGGCGGCCAGCGCGGCGAAGACGGCGGCGAGCGCGAGAAGTGGGGTCCTGCCCTTCATCGTCCTGAGGATTCGAAGTCGTTCGATGGACATCGGGTGATCGTCGACGGATACACCGCGATCCCCCCGATGGATTCGCCAGGGGAGCTTCGGATGCGCGGCGAGCCCCTCCGTGTCCCCCGTACCCCCGGTGAGAGCCCAAATCCGTAAAATCTGGTCTCACGCAGAGTCAGCGGAGAAGCAGAGGACTTCGACCGCAGTTCCTCTGCTTCTCTGCTGACCCTGCGTGAGATTCTTTTTTCCGGCCGGTCCGCGGCTACGACCCCGTGCTCTGCGCCGGGCGGGGCGGGAGGCCGGCGCCCGCGCGGCAGACGGCCACGAACGAGGGGTCGGCGGTGGCGCAGATCTCCTCGCGGCGCGCCGGCTCGGGGGCGAGGCCGAAGAGCATCCGCCCGACGCCCTCGTAGCAGGCGCGCTGGTTGGCCTCGCCCTGGACGCCGCGGCAGAAGCGCATCCCCTCGGCGGGGTCGGCGGCCAGGTTCACCAGGTTCTGCGAGACGCCCCCGATGCACGCCGCCTCCCCCTCGCCCTCGGCGATGGCGCAGAAGCTCCGCGAGCGGCCGTGGTCCTGCGCGGCCAGCGCGGTGATGTCGCGCCCCAGGCTCTCGAAGCAGGTGCGGCGGAGGATGCCCGCCGGCGCCTCCTCGCACGCCCTGGCGGTGGCCGCCACGCTCCCGCCGTTCATCCACAGGATGGCGGAGGTCTGGTTGGTGTAGCACGCCATCTGGTACTTCGGCGCCACCACGTTGCACGGGTAGAGCGGGTCGTCCTTGTCGAGCGGCTTCCACGGCTCGGCCGCCGCCTGCTGGCCGTGCCCCGCGTGCCCCATCGCCCCGTGGTCCACGCCAGCGTGCGGATCGGCCGCCTGCGCCGCACCGTGGCCCGCGTGGGGATCGGCCGCCTGTGACGCGCCGTGCCCCGCGTGCGCGTCGTGCGCCCCGCCCTCGCCCTGGGCGGGGACCTCCGCGTGCGCCTCGGCGGTGTGATGGGGATGGGTGACGGCGACGATGTTCTCCATGAAGACGCCGCCGTAGCAGCTCTCGCGGACGAACGGGTCCTTCGCCACGTCGCACCCCGCCAGCGAGCGGGGGACGTGGTGGGCGTTCAGCGCCATCAGCCCGTGCCCCACCCCGTGGGCGCACTGGAAGAAGAGGAACTGGCTCCGCCCCCGCTGCTCCTCGCAGAGCGCGTTGAGCTTCGCCGCGTCGACCCCCGTCTCGCGCTGCGCCAGGAAGTAGCCCTGGATGACGCCGTGGTAGCACCCCGACATCTGCGTGGGCGGGCACTCGGCGAAGGTGGCGCCCACCGTCTCGGGCGAGCGGTACGCCGCGATCCCCAGCGAGTGCGCCAGCCCGTGCGCCTCGCGGCGGATGGTGGCGTCGCGCTCCACCATCACGTTGAGCGCCGCCATCGCCTTCCCCACCCCGGCCGGCTCGATCACCGACTTGAGGGCGCGCTCCACGCAGGTGGCGCTCGTCTTCAGCACCCCGCCGCACCCCGAGAGCGCCCAGGTCGCCACCTCCTCCGGCGCGGCCGAGCGGTCCCACGTCCGCGGCTCGGGGCCGGACGCGCCGGGGGCCCCCGCCGCACCGGGCGTGCACGCGGCCATCACGAGCGCGGCGCACGCCGGAGCGAGCGCGGCACGTAGCTTCATCATCATCACTTGGAACGACGGTGAGAGTTCAGGGATTCCGATTCGGACGCACGAGTGCTCGCAAAACGGGTTCCCGGAAGGAATACGCGGCGGCGCGGCGGCGAACAAGGAGCCGGGGGGTATCCTCCCCCGGCGGTCCGAGATGACCGCCGGGCGACGATGCCGGTCCGCCCCTCCTCACCCCGCCGTCACCGGCGCCGTGATCAGCTGCTCCAGCTCCTCGGCGCGGTGCTCGGCGGTGTGGGCGGCCAGGATGCGCTCGCGGGCGGCGAGGCCGATGGCGCGGCGGTCGTCGGGGTGCGTGGCGCGGACGATCTCCACCACCTCGTCGGTGGAGGCCGGGAGGAGGATCTCCTTCCCCGGGGTGAAGAAGTGGTCGAGCCCGGCCCACCGGTCGGAGATCATCGCCGCGCCGCACGCCGCCGCCTCGAAGAGCCGCACCGAGGGCGACCACCCGGCGGCCACCATGTCGGCCCGCGTGGCGTTCAGCTGCCACGCCGCGCTGCTGTAGAAGCGCGGGTGGCGTGACGGCGGGAGGTGGTGGAGGTGGCGGACGTTGGCCGGCCAGCGCAGATCCTCCGGGTACTGCGGCCCGGCGACGATGAAGCGGCGGTCGCCCATGCGCCGCGCCACGTCCACCAGGAAGCGGGCGACCACCGGCTGCCGGTCGGCCGCGTAGGTCCCCATGTACGCCAGGTCGCAGACCAGCTCCGGGTCCGGCTGCGCGGGCCGGTACCGCTCGCCGTCGACCGAGCAGTAGAGCGGCACCGCCTCGCGCGCCCCCAGCTCGCCCTCCAGCACCTCGTGGAGGAAAGGCCCGCCGGTGAAGGAGAGGTACCGCGTGAAGAGCGGCACCTGGTCCGGCCGCAGGTACTCCGCGCCGCCGCCGCGGAGGGCGGCGACGGTGACCGGGGTGTCGATGTCGTAGAAGAAGAGCGGGTCGACCCCCGCCTCGGCCAGCGCGTCGATCACCCGCGGCCCGCCGTGGACGTAGCTCCCGACGATGGTGGCGTCGGCCTCGCGCGCCTCGGCGACGGCCTCGGCGGCGACCGCGTCCCAGTCGGGGTAGAGCTTGAGCGTCAGGTACGGCGGGCGCGGGTCGTCGCGGCTCGACGCGTACCAGGGCGCGTCCCACTCGTGGAAGACCACCTCGTGCCCGCGCGCGGCGAAGGCGCGCAGCAGCGCGCGGTAGGTGGTGGCGTGCCCGTTCCCCCAGCTGGAGGAGATCGAGAGGCCGAAGACGACGAGCTTCATGCGGCGCTCTCCAGGGCCTCGGGCTCCGGCTCGGGGACGCCGGCGCGGAGGATCTCGTCCATCTGCGCGGCGCGCATGGCGTAAGTGTGGCTGGCGAGCGCCCGCGCCCGCGCCGCGCGCCCGATCCGCAGCGCGTCCTCGTCGTCCGTCTCGCGGACGTAGCGCGCCACCTCGGCCCCGTCGGCGGCCACCAGGATCTCGCTCCCGGGCGCGAAGAACTCCTCGATCCCCGGCATGGCGTCGGTCACCTGGCAGGAGGCGGCGCCGGCGGCCTCGAACATCCGCGTGGCCGGGCTCCACCCGTTCTCGACCATCGACTCTCGGTGGACGTTCAGCACCAGCCGCGCGGAGGCGTTCACCTCGTTGTGGCGCGCCGTGGGGACGTGGCCCAGGTACGTCACGTTCGGGGGGAGCGCCTTGTCGCCCCACCCCTCGCCGCCCAGGCAGAAGCGGTGCTCGGGGCAGAGAGAAGCGGCGCGGAGGAAGAACTCCTCGACGCGCGCCTCGCGGTCCGGGAGCCGGTTCCCCATGAAGAGGAGGTCGTACTCCGGCCGGCCGCCCCGCTCCAGCGGCCGGTGCTCGTCGGGGTCGAGCGCGTTGTAGACGCAGGTGCACGCCTTCGCCCCCCACCGCTCGTACGCCTCGACGACGGGCGGCCCGCCGCCGTAGGTGAAGACGTGGTCGTACTTCGGGATGTGCGCCCGGAAGGGGTCGGCCGCGTCCGAGCGGATCCGGGCGAGGGTGGCGGGGGCGTCGACGTCCAGGAACGCCGTCTTCACCGCGCCCCCCGCGCCCTTCGCCAGCGCCTCCTCCAGCTCGGCGTCCCAGACCCCGACGCCGCTGCACTTGATCACCCAGTCGCTCCGCTCGAAGGCATCGTAGACCAGCGCGTCGCGCTCGGCCTCGCTCCGGTAGACGATGACGCGGGCGTACTCCGGGTCCTCGGCCAGGTCGCGGTTCTGCTGGCGGCCGTAGGCGTCGGGCTCGCAGAAGGTGACGCGGTGGCCGCGCTCGGCCAGCGCGCGGAGGAGGCCGCGGTAGTAGGTCGCCGCCCCGTTCCAGTAGCACGAGACGAGGGACGATCCGAAGAAGGTCAGCTCCATCCGGCCTCCGTGGTGGTGAGCGTCCCGGCGCTCCCGGCGCCGCCGAGGTCGGCGACGATCTCCAGGAGCTGGCGGGCGCGGTGGTCGCAGGTGTGGCGGGCCAGGACGGTCTCCAGCCCCCGCGCGGCCTGCTCGGCGGCGGCGTCCTCGTCGGTGGCGAGGCGGCGGAGGGCGGCGCGCATCTCGGCCGGGGTCTCGGCGACGGCGTAGTCGCCCGCACGGAAGAGCCCCTCGGCGTCCTTCCACGGCGCCGAGACGAGCGGGATGCCGCACGCCAGCGCCTCGAAGACGCGGATGGTGGGGATCCCCGCCAGCGCCTCGACGTACGCGCGCCGCGGGACGTGGAGCGTCACCCGGCTCCGGGCGAAGACCCCGGGCACCTGCACGGAGGGCGCCCACCCGCGGAACTCGACGCCGGCCTCGGCCAGCTCGGCGAGCGCGTACTCCGGATACCGCACGCCGTGGGCGACGAACTTCAGCTCCGGCAGGGCCCGCGCGGCACCCAGCCAGAAGTCGCGCAGCTCCTGGGTGCGCTCCTCGTCGCCCCAGTTGCCGATCCACGCCACGTCCTGCATCTTCTCGCGCTCCAGCGGGCGGAAGCGCACGGCGTCGGCCGCCTCGTGGAAGGTGTAGGCGCGCTCGACGCCGAAGCGCTCGCGGTAGACGTCGCGCAGCACGTCGCCGAAGGCCAGGACCGCGTCGAAGGACGCCAGGTCGAAGCGGGCGATGGCCTCGGGCTGGCTCCACGGGCGGTGGTGCGTGTCGTGGAAGACGGCGAGCGCGCCCGCCTCCCGGGCCACGACGGCCAGCGTGTTGGCGACGAGCGGGTCGTTCCACTCGTGCACCATCACCACGTCCGCCCCCGCGCACGCCGCCGCCAGCTCCTCCGCCAGCGACGGGGACGTCGGATCGTAAGTGCGGACGTCGATCTCGGGATACGCACGGGCGAACTCGACGATCGGCCCCACGCCGTGGTCGGCCAGCAGGTTCTCGAGCGACCAGGCGCCGCGCGGCTCGTAGCTCGCCACGTCGTGCCCCATCCGCACGAGCGAGCTCATCAGTCCGCGCAGGAAGTGCGCATTCCCGTGGTTCCAGTCCGAAACGGCGCTGTGGATGAAGAAGACGAATCGCATTCGTTCCGATGGATGATGTTCGCGCGCGACCTGCCTCACGCCCCTCGCCTGCTCTCCACCTCGTCACACTGTCGCCAGGGTCGGCTCCGGTGAGGGCGAAGGCGCGCGGCGGCCGTGCTGGGCGACGAGCTGGCGGTAGAGGGCCAGGTACTCCTCGGCCATGCGCGGCGCGGTGTAGCGGCGCAGCGCGCGCTTGCGGGCGGCGGAGGCCAGCCGCTCGCGGAGCGCGGGGTCGGCCTCCAGGCGCCGGAGCGCGTCCGCGAGCGCCGCGGCGCCGCCCGAGGGGAAGAACTCGGCGCACCCGTCCCACAGCTCGCGGAAGGAGCCGATGTCGCTGAGGACCAGCGCGCATCCGTTCAGGACGGCTTCGAGCGGAGCCAACCCGAACGGCTCGTAGAGCGAGGCTCCCACGAACAGCCGGGCGCGTTTCATCCACTCCGTGACTCCGGCCGGCGAAACATGGCCGTGGCACTGCAGGTGGAGGGGGCGGAACCGCTCCCCGGCCGGACCGTTCAAAGAGCCGACGTGGTGGGCGGTCGAACCGATGGGGCCCAGCATTCCGGCGGCGCGATCCACGATCCCT
>DATACF010000267.1:0-12581 GCA_036259235.1 Longimicrobium sp.
GGCCACCCCCGACCTGGCGCGCGCCGGGCGGGCGCTGGCCGCGCGCCCCGGGGCCCGCGCGGGGGCGAAGGCCGAGGGCGCGCTCCTGCGCTACGTGAGCCGCGCGGCGGGGAAGGTCTCCCCCTTCTCCACCCTCACCCCGGTGGGGGTGGGCGCCGTCCGCGACGACGCGCCCTCCGCGCTCCGGCTGCGGGGCGAGCGGTGGCGGGCGCGGTCGCTGGTGCGGGTGAAGCCGTACCTCCTCGACCAGGTGGCGGCCATGCTCCGCCTCTGGCCCCCCTTCCGCGCCCGCCTCCGGGTGGCGCTCAACGGCTCGCTCGCCGAGACCGAGCCCGGGCGCTTCCTCTTCGTCCGCCCCGCGCACTGGGCGTACGACGCCGAGGCGGGGAAGGTGGGCTGGCACGACGAGGCGATGGTGGCGCTGGGGCTCCGCGGGCCCCTCTTCGAGCGGATGGTGGCCGCGCTCGCCGCCGGGTCGCCCACGCACGCCGAGCTGGTGGCCGCGCTGGAGGCCGCCCCCGGCGGCGCCTCGGCCCGCGCCCACGTCGACGAGCTGGCGCGGATCGGCGTCCTCTCCCTCCTCCTCCCCTGGTCGTCGCACGCGCCCCACCTGGAGAAGGAGCTCCTCCGCGCCCTCCGCGAGCTCCCGGACGGCGAGCGGCCGGAAGCGCTGGTGGAGGCGCTCGCCGCGCTGGTGGCGGGGGAGGACGGGTACGCGGACGCCGCCGACCCGCCCGCCGCCCTGGAGGCGCTGGAGCGCGCCGTCGAGGGGCTCTGGGAAGCCGCGGCCCCCCTGGGCGGGCTCCCCGAGGGGACGCCGCGCGGGAAGCCGACCCCGCGCAACGTCTACGAGGACGTCTGGATCGAGCCCCGCGGCGGCGAGGGCCCCGAGCTCCTCCACCTCCCCCGCGGGGCGGCGGAGGCGGCGCTCCGGAGCGCGGCGCCGCTGGCGCGGATGTCGGCGCTCTTCGACCGCCGCGCCGACCTCCTCGACACCCTCGCCGCCTTCGCGGCGGAGCGGTGGCCGGAGCGCGCCGAGGTGGGGGTCCCCGAGCTCTTCCGCGCCTTCGGCCCCCTCTGGGGCGACTACCTCCGCTTCCGCGCCGAGGCCCGGCGCGCGGGCGACTGGCGCGCCACCTGGAACCCCCTCTCCCTCTCGCCGGTCGACGCCCGGGCCCGCGCCCGCGTGGCGGTGTGGGAGGCGCTTCCGGAGTGCGTCCGCGTCGAGGGCGACGCGCAGCACCTCTCGGTGGAGGCGCTGGAGGCGCTCCTCGACCGCCACGGCGCGCCGCCCTTCGAGGAGGCCGGGGGCGCCTGCCTCTTCCTCCAGCCGGCGAGCGCCGACGGGCGGCTCTGGATGATGAACCGGCTGAAGGAAGGGACCGGCCGCTTCGGGAGCCGCTACACCCCGGCGATGGACCCCGCCGCCCGCGAGCGCTACACCCGGGCGCTCGCCGCGCGGGGGACGCTGCGGATCGGCGGCGAGGCGGCCGACCTCCTCGACCTGGCCGACGTCCAGGGCGACACCCTCAACGTCCACGCCCTCCAGACCCCCGCCGCCCTCGAGCGCCCGGGCGAGGCCCCCGCGGCCTCCCCCGCGCGGCGGGTGCGGCTGGCCGACCTCCGCGTGGCCTTCGGCGGCGGGCGCGCGTGCCTGCGCGGCGCCGACGGCCGGCGCTACGTGGCCGTGCACCTGGGGGTGGCGTACGACGACTACATGCCCCCGCTCAACCGCTTCCTCTCCGTCTTCGGGCCCAGCGAGTCGGCGGGGGTCTTCCCGCCGGCCTCGAGCGAGGCGCGGGACGGCGTCGTCTTCACCCGGCGGACGGTGCTGGGGTCGCTGGTGATCCACCGGCGGAGCTGGACCTTCGACGCCCCGGCGCTCGCCGCGCGGCTGGCGGGGCTCTCCGAGGCGGCGGGGTTCGCCGCGCTCTCGCGCTGGCGGGCCGAGCACGGCGTCCCCGAGCGCGTCTTCCTGGCCGAGCGCGTCCCCCACCCGATCCAGGGGGAGCGCGTGCAGCCGCAGTACCTCGACCTCACCTCGCCCCTCTTCGCCGCCCTCTTCCGGGGCGTCGTGGAGCGCGAGCGCGAGCGCGGGAGCGTCCGCCTGGTGGAGGCGCTCCCCGACGCCGGCCACCTCCCCCGCGACGGGGCGGGGCGGCGGTGGGCGGTGGAGGCCCTCCTCGACTCGCTCGCTCTCCGGGAGCCCCGCCGCGCCGTCGCGGTGCCGGCGCGCGCGGTGGAGCGGCGCGTGGCGCTGGCGACCTGAAACTCATGCCGGACGCGGTCCGCGTCCGGCCCCGGGAGGCGCCGTTCGCGGCCGCGGGCGCCCTCCCAAACCCCCGAGCCCACGGGCTCACCACCACTGGAGGAAAGACATGGCGGATCCGAAGCAGAACGACATCGAGATCGAGCCCCTCTCGGACGAGGCCCTCGAGGAAGTGGCCGGCGGCGCCGACATCGCCGGCTCGGACGGCCCCTCGTGCTGCTCCACCAGCGGCTGCTCGAACGGCGGCACCTGAGCGGACGCGCGCAGGCCAGCGTCTCCCGGGAGGCGGGACCGTCCAGCCTCCCGACCCCGGAGCCCCCGCGGCTCCCCCACGCACGGAGGAAACCATGACCGATCCGCGCCAGAACGACATCGAGATCGAGCCCCTCTCCGACGAGGCCCTCGAGGAAGTGGCCGGCGGCACCGACCGCGCGATCCTGGGCTCGGACGGCCCGTCGTGCTGCTCCGACAGCAACTGCTCGAACAGCGGGACCTGAGCGGACGCCGCCGACCGTTCACGGGAGGGCCCCCGCGCACGGCGCGGCGCCCTCCCGGCACCCGGGGCCCCGCGGGGGCCCCCCCCCGACAGGAGGAAGACATGACCGACCCGAAGCAGAACGAGATCGAGATCGAGCCCCTCTCGGACGAGGCCCTCGAGGAAGTCGCCGGCGGCGCCGCCATCGCGGGCTCGGACGGCCCGTCGTGCTGCTCCGACACCAACTGCTCGAACGGCGGGACCTGAGCGGTTCGCACGGCTCGTGGGCGCGCCCCCGCTCGGGCGCGCCCCGGCCCGTCCCCGGACGGCGGAGACGGACCCAGGGCGGAAGACGCATTCTCGCACGACGGGTGACGGCGGGCGAACGGCGACCCTCACGCACGGGAGGACTGACGATGAGCCAGGAAAGGAAGCGCGCGCCCGGGCCCCCCGAGGCGCTGGAAGTCGAGCCGATCCCCGACGAGGCCCTGGACGCGGTGGCGGGCGGGCTCGCGAACCCGGACTCGAGCGAAGGCCCCGTCTGCTGCTCGTGCGTCAACTGCTCGCCCCAGTGAGCGCCCTCGGGGGGGAGCGGGACGTGACGGCGGACCAACGACGACACCTACCCGGAGGCGGACGGCCATGAGCGAAAGACCCGCGGATCGGACCGGCCCGGTCGACGACCTGGAGATCGAGGGGCTGAGCGAGGAGGCGCTGGAGGGGGTGGGGGGCGGAGCCTCGGGTCTCGTCTCGAGCGTCCCCGAATGCTGCTCGTGCCAGATGTGCTCGAACGGCGAGACGTGACGCCGGACGGGCGGCGGCCCCCATCCACGGGAGGGAAGACCATGACCGAGAGATCCGCGGCCCGCCCCGGGCCGGTCGACGAACTGGAGATCGACGCGCTGAGCGAGGAGGCGCTGGAAGCGGTGGCGGGCGGGACGGAGCCGCCGCGGCAGCCCGGCTTCTCCAGCCAGGGCGGCGGCTGCTGCTCGTGCCACTCCTGCTCGCACGTCGACTGACGGCGGGCGGCGACCCTCACCCACGGAGGACGCTCATGCGCGACGAAGAGGCGCGCTCCCCCAGGGAGCCCGAGGCGCTGGAGATCGAGCCGCTCCCCGACGCGGCGCTGCAGGCGGTGGCGGGCGTGGCCGCCGGCCAGCCCGCCTGGAGCGAGGGGCCCACCTGCTGCTCGTTTGCCAACTGTTCGCTGCGGTGAGGCGGAGCGCGGCGGACCGAGACCCCTCTCGCGGAGAGACGACGATGAGCGACCCACATACGCACGCGCCCGAGGACCCCGAGGCGCTGGAGATCGAGCCGCTGAGCGAGGAGGCGCTGGAGACGGTGGCGGGCGGGGCCACCCAGTCCGGCACCGGCCCGGGCACGAGCGACGGGCCGGATTGCTGCTCGCTGCACGAGTGCTCGTGGCAGTGCTGAGCGGGCCGGGCGGCGGTGGACGGAAGGACCCCTGACCCAGGGGAGGGACGGCCATGACCGAGCGGGAGAGACGCCTGCCGCTGGACCCCGGCGCGCTGGCGCCCGAGGCGCTGGAGATCGAGCCGATCTCCGACGAAGCGTTGGAGACGGTGGCGGGCGGGACCGGCGTGGGCCCCGGGAACCCCCAGGGGAACTGCCGCTCGATGGCGGACTGCTCGTGGCAGACCACCGTGAGCGTCTGAGGCGGCGGACCGAGGACCGTCCGGCGGACTCCCCGCCGGGCGGGCGACACCGAGAGCGACGAACCCGGGCGAGAGCCATGGACGAGCACGAAGAGCGCGAGTGGTGCGACTGGATGCACTTCGTCCGCCGCAGCGGCGACGAGGGGAAGGCATGGGTCGCGGACTACCGCCGGCACCTGACGGTCTGGGAGCTGTGCGACGAGGCGCTGGCGCTCCTCCGCCGCCGCCGCTTCGCCGAGGGCGAGGCGCTCCTCGAGCGGGCCCGCGTGGCGCGCGACGCCCTGGCCGGCGGCGTCGACCCCTCCATCCGCGCCGTCCTCGACCGGTGGTACTACGGCGTCCTGGGGTACGCCCTCTACTGCCGCGACCGCGGCGACGAGGCCGACGCCATGATGGGGCGCGCCCACGAGGCGGTGGCCACCGCGGTGGGGCACCGGCGCTTCCTCCTCCCGCTGGCGTACCACTGCCACGAGTTCTACCTCCACCGCGCCCGCATCGCCCGCAACCGCAACCGGTGGGCGGAGATGCGCGACCACGTCCGGGAGGTGCGGGGGATGATGGACGGGAGCGTCCCCTTCTGCACCCTGGCCGGCGGCGATCCGGTGGTCATCGACACCATCGCCGGCTTCTACCTCTCGCTGGCCCCGCTCAGCGAGGCCGAGGAGAAGGTGTGCCGGGTGGTGATCGACCAGGAGGTGCGGATGCGCGGCTTCGACCGCTTCGTCCACGGGATGTACCGCATCCCCGGCGCCGTCATCCCCTATCCCTGAGACGTACCCATGCCCGAGTACGAGCTCCCCAAGTTCGACCCGTACGGCTGGCCGTACTTCGCCCGCCTGAGCGGCGAGGAGGCGGCGCGGTGGGTCGACGAGGTCTACCGTCCCTACTTCCCCCTCTCCGAACTCTCCCAGGAGGCGCTCCTCCTGATGCGGCTCCGCCGCCTCGACGAGGGGTCCGAGCGGCTCGTCCGCCTCCGCGCCGCCATCGACGCCATGGAGGGCGCCGACCCCGCCGTCCGCTCGGTGGTCGAGCGGTGGTACCACGCCGCGCTGGGGTACTACTTCTACTGCCGCGAGGCCTTCGGCGAGGCCGACGAGGCCATGGCCCGCGCCCGCGACGCGGTGGCCGACGCCATCGGGCGGCGCCCCTTCCTCGTTCCCATGGCGTACGACTGCTTCGGCTTCTCGCTCCACCGCGCCCGCATCGCCCGCAACGGACGCCGGTGGGACGAGATGGAGGCCCACATGGACGAGGTCCGCGGGATGCTCCGGGGCGCGCTCCCCTTCTGCGTCCTCGCCGACGGGACGGGGGTGCGGCTGGCCGACATCCAGGCCTTCTACCGCGCCCTCCCGCCGATCGCGGACGAGGCGCGCGAGGCCATCGCCGACGTCCTCGACGACGGGGCGCGGCGGAAGCGGGCCTCCTCCAAGTTCCTGGAGATGTACCGCATCCCCGGCGTATGCATCCCGTATCCCTGACCCACCCCCACGGAGGCGCGGTGCTCACCCATCTCGCGTTCAACGTCTACCACTGGGGCGACGAGCCCCAGCGGCGCCTCCTCGTCGAGGCGCTGGCCCCGGCCGTCCGCGCCCTCCGGGCCGAGGGGGTCGCCCGGCGCGTCTGGTACGCCGCCTTCGACGCCCGCGGTCCCCACCTCTTCGTCCTCCTCTCGGCGCCGTCCGCGCGCGCGGACGAGCTGCGCGAGCGCTTCGGCGCGCTCCTCGACGCCTACCTCGCCGCGCACCCCAGCACCGAGACGATCCCCCCCGACGTCCTCCAGACGCGCCACGACGAGTGCCGCGGGAAGCGCCTCTGCGCCGTCGACGGCGAGGAGGACTTCGCGCCGAACGACTCCTGGCGGGTGTGCGAGCAGCCGGCCGACGCCTTCCCCTTCCGCCTGAGCGCGGGGATCGAGGACGCGGACGCGCTCTGGGACGCCTGCGGCGAGTGGGCGCTCTGGGCGGTCGACCGGATCGCGGAAGGGGCGGGGACGGCGGCGGGGATCCGCTGGACGGCGGCGCTCGACGGGGCGCTGGCGCGCGCGGGGCTCGACGCGGCCGAGTACTGGCGCTTCCACGCCACCACCCTCCTGGTGCGCCTCCAGGCCGCGCTGGAGCACGACGAGGCGGCGTCGCTGGCGGCGCTCCCCGCGTCGGTCGGCGAGAAGAACCGCGCGGCCTTCGGCCGGGTGTGGGCGGCGGTGGAGGCCGAGCCCGAGGCGTGGGCGGGGCTCGACCGGCTGGTGGCGCTGGCCCACCGGCCGGAGGGCGAGACGCCCAAGGAGCGGTGGGGGCTCCTCCGCGAGATCAACCACTGCGTCCTCTCGCAGCTCCAGCAGCCGGTGCGGCTCCGGGTGCCGCTCGTCCTCCACGCCTGGTCGCGCGCCGTCGCGGAGCCCGCCGGTGCGCCCGCCTGACCCGGGCGCCTGGCGCGCCTGGCACCTCTTCTACCACGGCGACCGCGACCGGCTCCTCTCGGAGCTCGTCCGGCCGCTGGCGGCGGCGCTCTGGGCCGAGGGGGAGGCGACGGGGTTCTACGCCGTCCGCTACGGACTGGGCGGGCCGCACGTCCGCCTCCGGCTCCGCCCCGCGCCCGGCCGCGCCGGCGCGGTGGGCGAGCGGGTCGTCCGCGCGGCCGAGGCGTTCTATTCCCGCGCGCCGTCGACGGCGCCGATGGACGACGAGGCGGTGCGGCGGCTCAACCGCTCCATCGCCCCCTCCGACCCGCTGGCCGCGGGGCTGGAGGACGTCGTCCACCCCGACAACAGCGTGCTGGAGGCTCCCGTCGTCTTCGAGGTCGAGCGCTACGGCGGCCCGGCGCGCTTCGGCCACGCGCTCGACTTCTTCGCCCTCTCCAGCGCGGCCACCCTCCGCTTCCTGGCGGCGCACGCGGGCGACTCCGCGGGGCGGCGGCTGACGCACGTCTTCCGGCTGATCGCGGGGGTGGCGTGGGGGCTGGCGGAGGACGGCGACGACTTCACCGGGCTCGTGGGATACGCGGTCCGCTTCTTCTCCGCCACGCCGCTGGCCGGCCTCTCGCCCCACGGCGACGCGGCCTTCGAGCGCAACCGCGACGCCTACGTCCGCTGCCTGCGCGCGGAGCTCGCCGCGCTGGCGGCGGGGGAGGGGATCGACGCCCCCCCGTCGCCGCGCGCGCTGGCCGGCGCCGCCCGCGCCCTGGCGCGCGAGATCGCCCTCCCCGGCGGGGACGCGGGCGCCGAGTGGCGGATCCGCGCGGGGCAGCTCCACATGACGGCCAACCGGCTGGGGCTGCTGAACCCCGACGAGTTCTACCTCTGCCACCTCCTCGCCCGCGCCGCCCGCGCCCTCGCCGAAGACGACCCCGCCTTCTGGCGCGACCTGTGGGAGGCCCACGCCGGTCGCCCGCCCGCCGGCCCGCCGCTGCGCGACCGGGTGGCCCCCGCCATGGCCGGCCTCCTCACGCTCTCGCCGGACGTCGCGACGGAGGCGGCGGCGCACGCCGGCTGATCGGCCGCGGCAGGCTTTGGGGGAACCCGGGGAGTGCACGGCCGAACGGGGAGGAACGGTATGGGACGGCGGGCCTCGCGACGTCGTTCTTGACGTAAAAAGAATCGGCGCGTAATCGTTCGAACGGAATGCTCCGCTCGCTTCATCGTCCGCTTCTTCCTCCTCCTCTCCACGCCGGGGAAGCCCATCATGCCGACGCTCTCCCGTCTCGCGGGCCTCGCGCTCGCGTCCGCCGCCGCGCTCACCCTCTCCGCCCGTCCGTGCGCCGCGCAGCAGGACACGGTCCCCCCGCAGACTCCCCCGGCCCCGGCGTACGTCAAGAATGCGATCTACGTCGAGCTGGGCGGCAACGCGCTCCTCTTCAGCGTGAACTACGACCGCCGGATCGGCGACTGGGCGGGCCGCGTCGGCGTGCAGTTCCTGGGCGCGGGGTACGACGACGAGGGGGACGACGACACGTCGGTGCTCGTGGTGCCGGTGACGGTGAGCTACCTGGCGGGGCGGGGGAACGGCCGCGCCGAGATCGGCCTGGGGGTGGGGATCTCGCGGGGGAACCTCGACTTCGGCTCGCTGGGCGAGGCCGACATCGACGGCGTCTACGGCACCGGCATCCTCGGCTACCGCTACCAGCGCCCGGAGGGCGGCCTCCTCGTCCGCGCCGGCTTCACCCCCGTCCTCATCGACGAGGAGTTCTGGCCCTGGTTCGGCTTCAGCGTCGGCTTCGGCTTCTGACGAGACGAAGTACGTGCTCCAATGAAGTCGCGCGGTTCATCGCGGCGCCAGGCTCCGCAAGGCGCGACGGGGTCGCACGACCACTCTTCATGCCGGCTCAGGACTCACGCCTTCGCGCCCTTCCCCTCCGCCGCCAGCTGCCGCCCCGTCTCGTCCGCCATCCGCCGCGCGCCCTCCTCCGGCTCGATCCCGCCGCCCTTCTCCATCGCCCACGTCTGGGTGAACTCGGCGCCGAAGAGGAGGATCATGGCCGAGTAGTAGATCCACACCAGGATCAGCGCCAGCGACCCCGCCGCCCCGTACGCCTCCCCCGGGTTGCTCCGCCCCAGGTACATCCCCAGCGCGAACTTCCCCAGCGTGAAGAGGAGCGCGGTGACGAACGCCCCCACCCAGACGTCGCGCCAGGCGATCCGCGCGTCGGGAAGGACCTTGAACATGCAGGCGAAGAGGAGCGTGATCACCGCGAAGGAGACGACGAAGCTGAGCGTCTGGAAGACCGGCCCCGGCGACCCCGGGAGCATCCGGCCCAGCGCCCCGCTGAACGCCGAGAGCGCCGCGCTGACGGCCAGCGACACCAGGAGGAGGAAGGCGATGGAGAGGACCATCCCCAGCGAGAGGAGGCGCTTGAAGACGAAGTTCTTCCACCCCCCCCGCTTCGGGTCGGGCTCCACCTCCCACGCCCGGTTGAGCGCCGCCTGGAGCTGGATGAACGCCCCCGTGGCCCCGAAGATCAGCGCCCCGACCCCCAGCACCGCCGCCAGTCCCCGCCCCGGGCGCTCGGTCCGCGCGATCATCGTCTGGACCTCCTCGGCCCCCGTCGGGCCCATCAGCCCCTCGATCTGCTGCGCCAGCGCCCCCTGGACGTCCGCCGGGTCCATGAAGGCGCCCACCAGCGTCAGGATCAGGATCAGCAGCGGAGGGAGGGAGAAGACCGTGTAGTACGAGAGCGCCGCCGCCAGCCGCGGGCACTCGTCGTCCGAGAAGTCCTTCAACGACGTCTTCAGGAGCGAGAACAGCTCCTTCGGGCTCACCTTCATCGAGTCCGCCCCTCCGGACAGCGGGTTCCGCGCGGGCGCCGCCCCCGGCGCCGGAATGGCCGCCGGGTGTTTGCAAACGGGGTTCCACCGTCGTGCCGCCCCGCGCCGCCTCCCCGCGCGTGAGACGAGGCCCGCCGCCGCGGCCGCGTACTTTTTCGGACGCTCCGTAGGGAGATCTCCCACGAACGCGGACGGGTGTGGGAGACGCTGCTACGCCGCGGCGGCGCAGCGCGGGCGCCCCGGAAGGGACGCCGGGGCGAAACGGCCCACGGCGGGACGAAATGCGTCCGGACGAGGGCGGATAGGCTTCCCCTGGGGGCGTTTCTGGCTTACTTTTTCACCCTCGCCTTTGGGGCCACCGGAGCGCACCTTCCGGCCCGGCGGCGGCGTCCCGCGGACGCCGGCACACCCGCCAGAAGACGAGCGGGGAGGCGTCTTCGCTCCCTGGTCCCCCTCGCACGCACCGCACCCGCGCCCGCGCCAGCGGACAGCGCGCGCCGAACCGGCCACGCGACGCATCCGTGCGCTCGCGTCGCCACGATTTCCACGATTGGAGAGCGACATGGCAACGCAGACCCTCCCCGTAGAGGCCGTAGAGGTCGCGGACGACGCGATCCGCGCCGACTGGGACGCCGTCCGGGATTCCGGGATCGGCGGGATGATCCAGAACCACTTCCTCTGCATGGCGCTCTTCGGCGTGCAGGAGTCCGGGCTCGGCGCGCGCCTCCGCGCCGCCGACCGCGTCAGCGTCGACGACCTCCTCCAGGGGATGGACGCGCACTTCGGCGCCGGCCTCCTCCACTACCTCGAGATCCGCGGGATCCTCGTCCGCGAGAACGGCACCGTCTCGCTCACCCCCCGCGGCCGCCTCCTCCTGGGCGACGTCCAGCAGGCGCTCCTGGGGTACTACCACGAGGCCTACGCCCCGGTCATCCGCCAGATCGCCCCGCTGCTCACCAAGCAGATCGAGTACGGCACCGACATCTCGCGCGACATGGAGGCGCTGGGGCGCCACTGCGACGTGATGACCGCCTCCTTCGGGACCAACATCGTCCTCAAGGCGATGGAGGAGATGGGCGCCTCGTGCATCCTCGACCTGGGGTGCGGCTCGGGCGGCTTCCTGATCGACGCCTGCAAGCGCGACCCGGAGCTGCGCGGGATCGGGCTCGACATCTCCCCCGAGATCATCGAGCGCGGCCGCCAGCGGGTCCGCGAGGAGGGGCTCGAGGACCGGATCGAGTTCGTCGTCGCCGACGCCTTCCACCCCGACGTCTGGCCGGAGGTGTGCGAGCGGGCCGACGTGATCCTGGCCATCGGCACCATCCACGAGCACTTCCGCAACGGCGAGCAGGCGGTGATCGACCTCCTCGACCGCTACGCCGAGATCCTCAGCGGGCGGATGAAGGGCTTCCTCCTCGCCGAGCCCGAGCTCTACCGCGACGAGAAGGACGCCGACTTCTACCTCGTCCACACCTTCACCCGCCAGGGCTACCCCCGCCCCCGCGACGGGTGGCTGGAGCTCCTGAAGCGGACGCGGCTCCGCTGCGAGCGCCTCTACTACGCCCGCGAGACCGGCTTCCGCTTCTGCTACTACCACCTGGTGCCGCGCGACGCCGCGCCGGCGGAGGGGGTGTGAGCGGGACGCCGCGCCCGTCGGCGCGCGGGAGCTCGCTCGGCGAGTTCCGGCTGGCGGAGCTGATGATGGAGGCGCGGCGCCGCCGCGCCATCGACATGGCCCTGGGCGTCCCCGAGCACGCGCCCGCCCCCGGCGCCCGCGAGGCGGCGATGGCGGCCATCGAGGCCGAAGACCACCAGTACGCCGACCCCCGGGGGACGCAGACGCTCCGGCGCGCGGTGGCCGAGCACGCGAGCGTCTGGCTGGGGGTCGAGGCCGACCCGGAGACGGAGGTCACCGTCACCGGCGGAGCCACCGAGGGGCTCTTCTCGGCCCTCTACGCCCTCATCGACCCGGGCGACGAGGTCATCGTCTTCGAGCCCTTCTACGAGAACCACGTCTCCACCATCCGCCTGGCGGGCGGGGTCCCCCGCTTCGTGCGGATGCGGGGGCGCGACTGGGCCTTCGACCCCGCCGAGCTGGAGGCGGCGTTCGGGCCGCGGACGCGCGCGGTGCTGGTGAGCTCGCCGAGCAACCCCACGGGGAAGGTCTTCACCCGCGAGGAGATGGAGCAGGTCGGCGCCCTCTGCGAGCGGTGGAACGCGATCTGTGTGAGCGACGAGATCTACGAGCACATCGTCTTCTCGGGGGCGCGGCACCTCTCGCCGATCCAGCTGGAGTCGCTGCGGCCCCGGAGCGTGGTCATCAGCGGGCTCTCCAAGACGTATCGGCTGAGCGGGTGGCGGCTGGGGCACGTGATCGCCCCGCCGGAGCTCACGGCGGCCCTCCGCAAGGTGCACGCGGTGGTCACCGGGGGCGCGGTGGGGCCGCTCCAGAGCGCGGGGGCGGTGGCGCTCCGGCTGGGGGCGCGCTACTACGAGGCGATGGCGGCCGACTTCGAGGCCCGGCACGCGCGGACGCGGGCGATGATGGAGCGGGCCGGCTTCGACGTCCGCCCGGCGCGCGGGGGCTTCTTCTTCCTCGCCGACGTCTCCGGCTTCGGGCTCGCCGACGACGTGGCGGTCTGCCGCTTCGTCCTCGAGGAGTCGAACGTCCTGGTGGCGCCGGGGAGCACCTTCTTCGCCGACCCCGCCGACGGGCGCCAGTTCGTGCGCGTCTGCTTCGGCAAGGGCGACGCGACCCTCGACGCGGCCGAGGCGGCGCTCGGCGCCATGTCGTCGCGCTGGGCCGTGCACGCCAGCTCGGGCGCCTGACGCTCGTCGGGCGCTGGAAAAGCGGGTCCCACGCGAAAGACGCGGAGGGCGCGGAGATCCCCTCCCCGCCCTCCG
>DATACF010000268.1:0-2689 GCA_036259235.1 Longimicrobium sp.
CCGCCGTCCCGGCCCACCCGGCGCCACGGGGGCGCCGCCTCTCTCTCCGTTTGGGCCCGGGACCCTCGTCCGTCGCTCCGGCCCGCGCGGCCGGACCGACATCATCCGGCCGCGCGGGCCGGAGCGACGGACGAGGGTCCCGGGCCCAAACGGAGAGAGAGGCGGCGCCCCCGTGGCGCCGGGTGGGCCGGGACGGCGGCCGCGCCGCAATCCAGCGGCGCGGAGGCGCGCACCCCGAGAAGCGAAAGAGGCACCATGCCCCAGACGCACGAGCTCGTGGACACGTTCTCCAACGACGTCCGCGACAGCGCCAAGTGGAACTCCTACGGGAGCACGGTGGCCGACCTCCGCGAGGTCAACGGCCGCCTGGAGGTCCGCCCCACCGGCGGCGCCTCCTCCAGCTACGCCGGCTACGAGTCGGACGACACCTACGACCTCACCGACTCGGAGCTCCGCGTCGAGGTCGTCCGGGCGCTCCGCGCCGTCCCCGGCACCGAGACCTACGTGGGCGTCGAGACCAGCGACGCGGCCGGGAACGAGATCTACTTCGTCATCCAGAACGGCCGCCTCTACGCCCAGGAGGAGATCTCCGGGACCACCTTCACCCGGCGCCGCGTCGCGTACGAGCCGCAGCGCCACCGGTGGCTGCGGATCCGCGAGCTGAACGACGTCGTCTACTGGGAGACCTCGCGCGACGGCGAGACGTGGGAGCTCCTGGTGCACTCCGCCCGGTCGTTCGCCGTCACGTCGCTCTACGCGGGGGTCGGGGCGGGGACGTACCAGGCCGTGGCCGCGCCGGGGGTGGCCATCTTCGACAACGTCAACGTCGTCCCCGCGGGGCCGGTGCGGCGCGTCGAGGAGCGGCGCCTCTCGGCCCGCGAGGTCCGCGAGCGGGCCGCGGCGCTGGCGGCGGCGCGGCGCCACGACGCGCACGCCAACAACAACGACGAGACCAACTACCCCGGCCGCCCCTTCATCGGCAGCCACTCCAAGTCGCTCAAGCACGACGCCCTGGGCGACCCCGACCCGATCTCGTACGGGACGCTCCTGCGCGCCCTGGAGAGCCGCGACCCCGGCGACTTCGAGGAGATCCAGCTGGCGACGCCCGTCGACGCCCCCGGGCCCGTCAAGCTCACCAACCCCCAGAGCGGCCTCGCCTTCGACGTCGTCGGACCCGACGCGCAGGAGGTCACCATGCCCCCCGCGCCCCGCTTCGACAGCGAGGTGACGGCGCACGAGGCGGGCGAGCTGTACTGGATGGCGGTGGCGCGCGACGTCGCCTTCATCGACTGGCCGGCCCAGGCGGCGCTCGCCACCTCGCCGATCAAGAAGGCGATCGACTCGCTGAACACCGAGTTCCCCCGCTTCGGGGGGACGGTGACGGTGACGGCGCAGAACCTCTTCCGGGGGATCTACCCCGGCGAGCAGGTGGGGCCGTACGTCTCGCAGTTCCTCCTCAAGGGGAACGTCGACCCCCGCAAGCCCGACGGGCAGGGGCGCGACGCCGACGAGGGGCTCATCACCTACGGCTCGCAGGTGATCGACCAGCGGCAGCTGACGGCCGCGCCCGACGTCGACCACCTGACGTCGTTCTCCGCCTGGCTCAACGTCCAGAACGGGGCCGATACCCGCGGGCAGGACCAGTTCGACACCACCCGCCGCTTCATCCGGAGCCTGCGGGACGGCGCCACCTACGTGCACTTCGACCAGGTGATCAACGCCTACTACAACGCGGCGATGATCCTCCTCTCGGAGCCGTCGGGGAACCAGCTGGCGGTGGTCCCCGGCACGGGGCGGCCGATGATCGACCTCGAGTTCACCAAGGACCCCGGGAACCCCTACGACCCGCCGGGGACGGCCGACGACTCGCGGACGCAGGTGGGGTTCGGGACCTTCGGCCCCATCCACCTCCTCCAGCTCCTCTCGGAGGTGCTGGGGCGGGCGATCCGGGCGGTGTGGTGGCAGAAGTGGGGGGTGCACCGGCGGCTCCGCCCCGAGGAGTACGGCGGGCGCGTCCACAACCACGTGACGGGCGCGCGGACGTACCCGCTCCACTCCAGCATCGTCACCTCGCTGCAGACGGGGCTCCTGTCGGGGTACTTCGGCAACGCCGGCGAGAAGTTCCCGTCGTCGTACCTCCTCCCGCAGGCCTACCCCGAGGGGGCGCCGACGCACCCGGCGTACGGCGCGGGACACGCCACCGGCTCGGGGGCGTGCGTCACCATCCTCAAGGCGTTCTTCAACGAGGGGGTGGCGATCGAGAACCCCGTGCAGTCGAACGCCACGGGGACGGCGCTGGTGGCGTACACCGGGAGCGACGCGTCGCAGATGACCGTGGGCGGCGAGCTCAACAAGCTGGCCGGGAACATCGCCCTCTTCCGCAACGCGGCGGGGGTCCACTGGCGGAGCGACTACACCGACTCGCTCCCCTTCGGCGAGGCCATCGCCATCCGGATGCTCCAGGAGATGAGCCTGGGCTTCAACGAGGACGACGCCTTCTTCGAGATCACCAAGTTCGACGGCTCGGTGATCCGGATCGCCGACGGGCGCGTGGTCGTGGTCTCCAACCCGCCCTGGTGAGGATCGGCCCTCCCCGCAACGCCCCGCTCCCGCGCTCGCCGCGGGGGCGGGGCCCGCCCCACACCTCCGCCGGTCCCTTCATCTTCTCCCCCGCGCCGCCGGCCGCGTT
>DATACF010000269.1:0-12592 GCA_036259235.1 Longimicrobium sp.
GCGCGCCGGGCCTCCGGGGCCCGCGCGCCAGGCGGAAGTTCGACGGCGGGGTTGCGCGTCCCGCCGCTTTCCCCTAGTCTACTCCGTGGATTCCCCGAATATAGTGGACAGAGTGGACGGGCGAAAGATAGTCCGAGTGTACAGTCGCGTCAATGGTGTCGCTTAACGCGAGCCCCCCGGTCGCGGTCCTGCGGCAGGCGCTGCGGGGCGAGGCCGCCGCTTCGTCGCTCCGCAACGTCTCGCGCCAGGTGGGGATGAGCCCGACCGGGCTGCAGAAGTTCCTCGACGGCGGACACCCCTACAGCGTCACCCGCCGCAAGCTGGAGCGGTGGTACGTCCTCCACGGCCCCGGGCGGCACGCCGACGGGCTGGCGGGGAGCTCGGCGGCCACCATCCTCCGCGTCATGGTGCAGGACCTCCCGTCCGGGCGGCAGCGCCCCATGCTGGAGTCGCTGGTGGCCTCGCTCGAGGGGGCCTACGCCGCCGCGGGGCTCCCCCGTCCCGGCTGGCTCGACGACCTGCGCCCCGAGCTCTTCCCCGACGACGCGGGCTGACTCGCCCGCGCTCCCGAACCCTTCCGGCACCCTCCGCGCGCCGCCCCGATGGGGTCGCCCCGAACACATGCAAGAAATGACCCTTCGAGTCCGTACCATGGCCCTCGCCCTCCTGGGGGCGCTCGCGCTGGGCGCCTGCGGCCGCGGGGGCGGCGACGACGTCGTCCTGGGGGTGGCGGGGCCGCTCTCGAAGCCCAATGGCAAGTCGATGCGGCTGGCCGTCGAGATGGCCGTCGAGGAGATCAACGCCTCGGGGGGCGTCCGCGGGCGCAAGCTCCGGGTGGTGTGGGGCGACGACGAGGCCGACCCGTCGAAGGCCATCGAGGTGGCGCGGACCCTCCGGAGCAACCCCGAGGTGGTGGCGGTGGTGGGGCACATCAACTCCTCCACCAGCATGACCGCCTCGCGGATCTACAACATGCCCGAGGGGGAGAACGACTCCGTCCCCGAGGCGCCGCTGGCGCAGATCTCCCCCGCCTCCAGCTCCCCGCAGCTGACGCAGGCGGGCGACTACACCTTCCGGATCACCCCCACCGACCTGGAGTTCTCGCCGGTGCTGGCGCGGTGGGCGGCGGGGCGGCTGGGGAGCCGGCGGGCGGCGGTCCTCTACGCCAACGACGACTACGGCCAGGGGGTGCGCTCCACCTTCGAGGAGGCCTTCCGCCGCGGCGGGGGGACGGTGGTCGCCAGCGACCCCTACCTCCCGGCGGCGATGGAGGGGGAGACGGCGCTCGACCCGTACCTGGTCCGCGCCCTCCGGCGCGGGGCCGACGCGCTGGTGATCGGCGGCCAGGCGGCGGAGGGGGTCAAGATCATCGCGGCGGCGCGCCGGCTGGGGTACACGGGCCCGATCCTGGGCTCCGACGGCCTCACCGGGGTCAAGGACGCGGGGTCGGTGGCCGAGGGGGTGTTCGTGAGCTCGGCTTTCCTCCCCGACCGCCCGGCCCCCAAGGCGCGCGCCTTCGTGGAGGCCTACCAGAAGCGGAACAACAACGAGCTCCCCGACCACCGCGGGGCCATGGCCTACGACGTCGTCTACCTCCTCCGCGACGCCATCCGCGAGGCGGGGGCCGACCGCCGGGCGGTGCGCGACTACGTGGCGCGGGTGGGCGCCGAGGGCGGCCCGGAGCCCTTCGAGGGGGTCTCGGGGCTCATCCGCTTCGACGAGCACGGCGACGTGGTCGGCAAGGAGGTCGCCGTGGGCGTCGTCCGCGGCGGCCGGCTGGTCACCGCCGGGCGGTAAATCCGGCGGGTTCCGTCTCCCGCGTCCATCTCCGAAGCCCCCGCTCCCCGTCGTGGAGCGGGGGTTTCGTCGTGTTCGTGTTTCCGATCCTATCCTAGAATTGCACCTTAAGGAGCGGAACGCAAGGGGTTTCGTCCCTTCTCGTGGCCGCTCGGGGGCGCTAGCGGGGGGTGCGGCGGAGGAAGTCGACCACGATGCCGGTCAGCGCCTCGTCGCGGTCTTCCTGGATGAAGTGCCCGCCGTCGCGCACGGTGGTGTGCGGCTGGCCGGCGGCGCCGGGGAGGGTCGGGTCACGCTCCGCTCACACCAGCTGGATCTCGCACTCGTCCAGGACCTGATCGCCGATCCTGCTGCCCTTCAAAGTCTTCGGCGCGCCCGCGCCTTTGATCCTGGGTCTCGCCCGGTCGAACACCGCCCAGCACAGCTGGCTGGTGTCCCACCGGGACCGGAACTGGATCCCGTCGACATCCGGATGCCGGGCGTGCAGCGCCGCCGACAGCGCCTGGCACTCCGCGTAGCCGCCGGCGTGCGCGCGCTCCGCGCCGATGCCGAACCGCCGGAGGCCGGGGCCCTCGAACCGCACCATCCGAAGCTCCGCGGCGAGGTACACCTGTGAGACCGAGCGGCGATTCCACTCTCGCTGGTCGACGACGCAGCGGTCCGAGCCCCGCACCAGCGTCTCCAGGACCGCCACCGCGGGGCTCTCGCCCAGGTACATCACTCCGAAGCCGCCGGCGGGGTCGTCGAAGCGCTTGTCGGCCCGGGTACCGAACCAGATCGCCCCGTAGCTGCTTTCGTGCACGCGCCAGAGCGGCCGCGACGGCTCGACGACGACGAGGGGAAGCTTCGCCGGAAGGACGATCGGCACTACGAGGCTCCGTGCTCCCCGTATGAGCGGACGCGCGAGAGCACGTCCTCCATCACCCCGGGGTCGTCCAGCGAATCGATGATCCTCGCTTCCGAGCCGGGAACGCGATCCAGGAGGATCGACAGCAGCACCCAGGGACTCATGGCTCTCGCGGCGCTCACGACTTCGGCGATGCCGCCGCGCAGGTCTTCCGAGGAAAACTGGCTGGCGGGGAAGCCCCACTCGCCCCCGGAGAGCGGAACGGCCAGGATCTGGTTGCGTGCCCGGCGCTGGTTGACCGCCGATACGGTCTTCCCGAGAAGCTTCGCGACCTCGCCGGACGAGAGACAGCCCCCGGCCGCCTGGATCATCTCCTGCTTCGCGGCCGCGCCGCGGGCCAGCGCGCGGGTCGTCGCGGTCTCCCTCGCGAGCCCGGCCTCCGGCGCCGCGTTCAGCACCTCGACGACGGTCGCCGCGGGCGTCGGAGCGGCGATCGCCCGCTGGATCTGCTCGGTGGTCATCTGCCTCAACGACGTCCGGAACAGGTTCGTCGCCCTGTCCAGCAGCGAGCGCTCGACGCCTTCCCGGAAGCTCCGTGGAGCCTCACCGCCAGCCGCCTCCAGCTTCCGCAGACCCGCGCTCAGGACGAACTTCTTGCGACGGCCGCTCTTCGCCGGGCGGAGATCGGACGATGCGACCTGTCCCCCCGCCGTGCTCCGGGTGGCTGTCCCCACGTACTTCCCAGGCGCCCCCCTCCCCTTGGCGGGAGGCATGCTCCGGTTCTTCGCCACCCTCTCTCCTTTGTAGTTGTATCCCGATGGCTGTCGTACCCACATCTACAAACTACGTGCCCTCCCGAGCTCGAACAAGCCTCGGCGAGCGACCGGTCCTATCCGCTACCACACGCGGTGCGGCAGGGAAACGGGAGACGTTCCTCTGCTGTCCCTGCTGCCTCCGCGTGAGTCATTGCCGTAGAAGGACGCGCGACACGGAAGCGGGGCAGACGCACATTGGCGCCGGCCCCGCTTCGGTTCCGATGATCCCGCCCGGGTCAGTGCTCGGGCCCGCACCCGCACCCGCCGCCGCACCCGGGCCCGTCCTTGGGGCCACGGGCGAGGGCGAGCGTCTTCCGCCAGCGGCCCAGGAGGTACCCGGCCGCGGCGAGCACGAGGGCGACGACGATCAGCGTCTGCACGTCCATGCGGTCCTCCGGAGCCGGGTCAGCCGAAGCCGAGGAGGAGGCCGCCCTGATAGACGAGGAGCGCCGCGAGGTAGGCCAGCGCCAGCATCCACCCGAACTGGAAGGCGGCCCACTTGAGGCCCTGCCGCCCGCCCCCCGTCTCGCGCACCACCACGGCGGCGGTGCTCATGCACATCATCGCGTAGACGTAGAAGACCATCAGCCCCACCGCCACCAGCGGCGTGTAGACCGGCGCCCCGCTCTCGTGCCGCTCGGCCCGCAGCCGGTCGCGGAGCGAGGTCGAGCTCTCGTCGGCCGCGCCCACGCCGTAGATCGTCCCCATCGTGGCCACGAAGACCTCGCGGGCGGCGAAGGAGCTCACGATCCCCACCCCGATCTTCCAGTCGTACCCCAGCGGGCGCACGGCGGGCTCGATGGCGTGCCCCAGCGTCCCCAGCACGCTCCCGGCCAGCTGCGCCTCCTGCGCCGCCGCCTCGTCCATCCCCGGCGCGGCCTCCGTCTTCGGGTACGTCGCCAGCGCCCAGAGGACGACCGAGAGGGCGAGGATGATCGTTCCCGCCTTCTTGAGGAAGAGCGAGGCCCGGTGCGACACCGAGAGCGCCAGCCCCCGGAGGCTGGGGAGGCGGTACGGCGGGAGCTCCATGATCATGGGGCGGGCCTGCCCCTTCATCAGCGTCTTCTTGAAGACCGCCGCCATCGCCAGCGCGGTCAGCGTCCCCAGGAGGTACATCGCCAGGAGGG
Source organism: Longimicrobium sp. (assembly GCA_036259235.1). Classification (GTDB taxonomy): domain Bacteria; phylum Gemmatimonadota; class Gemmatimonadetes; order Longimicrobiales; family Longimicrobiaceae; genus Longimicrobium. The sequence continues at coordinate 4,587 of DATACF010000269.1, forward strand.
TGAGCCCCTGGAGGTTGAAGACGCCGGCCACCGCCACCGGCGGGATGAAGGTGCCGATCAGGAGGGTGTAGATCGGGATCCGCGCCGAGCAGCTCATCAGCGGGAGGACCATGATCGTCGCCAGCCGGTCCTTGGGGCTCTCGATGGTCCGCGTGCTCATCACCCCCGGCACCGCGCAGGCGTAGCCCGAGAGGAGGGGGATGAAGCTCCGCCCGTGCAGCCCCACGCTCCTCATGAAGCGGTCCATGATGAACGCGGCCCGCGCCATGTACCCCGAGTCCTCGAGGAACCCGATGAAGAGGAAGAGGATGGTGATCTGGGGGAGGAAGACGAGGACCGACCCCGCCCCGGCGATGACCCCGTCCACCACCAGTCCCTGGAGGTCGCCCGGCGGCATCGCCGCCGCCACCGTGGCCCCCAGCGCGCCGAAGAGCCCCTCGACCCACCCGATCAGCGGCTCCGACCAGGTGAAGATCGACTGGAAGACGAGCGCCATCAGCGCCACGAAGATCAGCGGCCCCGCCACCCGGTGGAGGACCACCGCGTCGACGCGGTCGGTCATCGACCGGCGCCCGGTGGCGGTGCGCGTGACCACGCGGTCGGCCACCTCGGCGATCCACCCGTAGCGCGCCTCGGCCTCCAGCGAGCGCGGCGAGAGCCCCGCGGCCTCCACCTCGGCGCGGGCCCGCTCCACCGCCGCCTCCAGCCCGGCGATCCCCGCCAGGTGCGGCCCGAGCTGCGTCACCGCCAGGAGCCGGAGCGCCTCCATCGCGGCGGCCGACGCGGAGAGCCCGCCGGCCACCAGGCACGCCTCGACGGGGCGGAGCGCGGCGGCGGCCTCGGGGGGGAGGTCGAACTTCCGCTCGGCGCGGGGGAGGTCGACGGCGCGGGAGACGGCCTGCTTGAGGAGGTCGAGCCCCTCGCCCCTGGTGGCCACCGTGGCGACGACCGGGACGCCGAGCTCCAGGGTGAGCTCGATCGGGTCGGTCTTGATCCCGGCCGCGGCGGCGGCGTCGACCTGGTTGAGGGCGACGACGGTGGGGAGGCCGAGCTCCAGGACCTGGGTGGCGAGGAAGAGGTTCCGCTCCAGGTTCTGCGCGTCGAGGACGACGACCACCACGTCGGGGGTGTCGAGCCCCTCGGCGCGCCCCAGGAGGACGCCCAGCGCGATCTCCTCGTCGGGCGAGGAGGCCGAGAGCGAGTAGGTGCCGGGGAGGTCGAGGACCGTCACCGGGCGGCCGGCGGCGTCGCGGTAGCGCCCCTCGACGCGCTCGACGGTGACGCCGGAATAGTTCCCCACGCGCTGCCGCATCCCGGTCAGCGCGTTGAAGAGCGTGCTCTTCCCCGTGTTGGGGTTCCCGATCAGCGCCACATGCAGCACACCCCCGCCATGCGCGGAGGGCGCGGGCGAGGGTGCGTGGGACGCGGGGATCGCTCCCGCCTCGGCTACTTCCATCTACTCCACCGTGATGTGCTCCGCCTCCGAGCGGCGCAGCGTCAGCATGAACCCGCGCAGGCGGACCTCGATGGGGTCGCCCAGCGGCGCCGCGCGGATGACTTCGACCGTGGTCCCGCGGATGAGCCCCAGGTCCATCAGCCGCCGGGCGGCGTCGGCGTCGCCGCCGACGGCGGTCACCTTGCCGCGCTCGCCGGGGGTCAGCGCGGAGAGGGTGCGTCCGAGCCTCAAGAGCCCAGCGGGAGGACGGTGATGGCCGAGGCCAGCGAGGCGCCCAGCGCCAGGCGGGCGCCCTTGACCTCCAGGAGCATCCCGTTGGTGCTGTCGAGGACGCGGACCTGCGACCCCTCGAAGAGCCCCACCTCGCGGAGCCGGTGCGCCTCGCCGTGCTCGCAGTCCATCCGCAGCACGGCGGCCTTGCACCCGGTGGCGCACGCGGCCAGCGGGCACGCGCCGCAGCGGGGCGCGGGCGTGGGCGTGGGCTTCGGCGTGCGGGCCAGGAGGCGCTTCAGCATCTCGGGCGGCGCTTCGGTCGGACGAAGGTGAGAATCAGTTTCAACGGACGGTCGAAGATACGTGGAATGTGGCGGGGACGCAAGCGTGGGGCGGGCGCCGGGCGGCTGAAGCCGCGGCGCCGCGGCAACAACGGCGCGAAGTCCGCCTGCGCGGACTGCACGCGGCCCCCGGCGCGTTTCGCCGGCGGCGGTGCGTGCTCGGGGCGAACTTCCGCGTGAGACGGGGTTATGGGAGCGGCGGCCGGGCGCCGTTGCCAGCGGCGGGCCGTCCGTACACTTTTCGGCGAACGCGAATCTCCAGGTCCGCTCCTTACTTTCGCACCCTCGCACTTCGCACTCTCGCACTGAATTGACCAGCGGCACCGCCACATCGGCCCTCCGGCTCACCGGGACGCAGCTCGCGCAGCACTTCCGGTTCCGGTGCGACCGGCAGCTCCGCTACGGGCTGTCGGGCGGGGGCGAGGGCGTGCCCGCGCCGCGGCCGCGGCCGGGGATGGGGCTGCTGGCGCGCGCGGGGCGGCGCTTCGAGCGGCGGAAGGTGGAGTCGCTCGTCCGCCGCTTCGGGGAGGAGGCGGTCCTCTTCGCGGGGATGACGGCGGAGGGGGACTTCCGGCGGCTCGACCACCGGCGCGTGGTGGAGGCGCTCCGCGATCCGGGGCCGGTGCGGTGGCTGGTGCAGCCGGAGCTCGTCCTCCCCGACCCGGCGGCCTTCGCCCGGCGGTACGGGATCGACCCGGAGATGGTGGAGGTCGCGCCCGCGAAGCCGGACCTCGTCCGCATCCGCGTGGGTGACGACGGGCGGCCGCGCTTCGAGGTGATCGACGTGAAGTGGAGCCGCGAGCGGGCGGTGCACCACTTCGCGCAGGTGGCGTTCTACGTCCTCGTCCTCGAAGAGGTGGTCCGCGCGGCGGGGATCGAGGGCGTGGTCGAGGGGCGGTGGGGATGGCTCTGGTCGCGCGGGTCGCGGGGGCCGCGGCGCTTCCCGCTCTCCGCGTACCGCTACCACGTGGAGGCCTTCCTCCGCGACGACCTCCCGCGGGTGGCGGCGGGGGAGCCCGCGTCCGCCGCGTGGCACCTGGGGCCGGCGTGCGGCGGGTGCGCCTTCTTCGGCGTCTGCCAGGCCGAGGCCGAGGCGGGCGACGACCTGGCGCGCGTCCCCGGCCTCACCCCGCTGGGGCGCCGCGTCCTCCGCGAGCGGGGGGTGCGCACGGTGGCCGACCTCAACCGCCACGCCATCCGCCGCGACACCTACACCGGGTGCCACGCGCTGGAGAGCGGCGAGGGGGTGCTGAAGAAGCGCGCCCAGGCGCTGGCCTACCGCAAGCTGGTGGAGGTCGAGAAGCAGACCCACCTCCTGGGCGAGGCGGAGGCCGCGCGCGTCCTCGTCTCGGCCGAGGCCGACCCGGTGAGCGGGACGGTGTTCGCGCTGGGGTTGAGGATCGAGAAGGAGGGCGGCGGGCGCGCGCCGGGCGGCGTCTTCCTCGCCGCCGCCGGAACGGAGGCCGCCGAGCGCGAGATGCTGGGCGCCTTCCTGGCGAAGGCGGAGGACGCGGCGGTCTCCGTCCTCGCGGCCGGGAGCGGGCGGCGGGGGGCGAAGGCGATCCACGTCTACGTCTACGACCGCGCCGAGCTGGAGCTCTTCCGCGGCCTCCTCCAGCGCCACCTCCACGACGCCGCGTCGCAGCCGGCGATCGCGGCGATGGCGCGCCTCCTCTTCCCCACCAGCGAGATGGCGGGGCTGCGCGCCGCGTCGGCCGCGCCGGGGACGGTGCTGGTGGACGCGGTGGCCGAGCTCTTCGCCCTCCCCGTCCCGTACGGGTGGAGCCTCGGCGCCGTCTCGGCCGCGCTCCGCCCCGCCGAGCGCGCCTGGGTCCACCAGCCGCGCGACGACTACGCCTGGCCGCTCTCCAGCCAGGTGGCGTTCGAGCGCGTCCACAACGTCTGGCGCCGCCGCCCGCACCGGGTGGACGGGCGGAGCGAGGCGCCCGAGGAGGTGCGGGCCGAGATCGTCCGCACCGTCGAGTCGAAGCTGAAGGCGATGGACTCCGTCCTCCGCGCCACGCGCGAGCAGGCGCTCCGGGCCCGCGCCCCCAAGCTGCGGATGGACCCGGGCGCCGGCCCCCCGGCCGCCTCCGCCGAGCCGATCCCCGACGAGACGCTGGAGACGCTCCGGATCTTCACCGAGCTGGAGGCGGCCGAGGAGTCGCTGGCCATCCGCGCCCTCCACACCCTCCCGTCGCGCGAGCGGGCCAAGCGCTTCGAGTGCATCCGGGGGATGGAGCACCAGGAGACGCGGGAGGACGGGACGATGGTCTTCACCTTCGACCCCGACTGCCGCGAGGCCAAGCTCCGCCCCGGCGACTTCGCGCTGGTGCTGACCAACGACGACGGCGAGACGCTCCTGGAGACCGACCGCAAGCCCTGGCTCAAGCGGCGGCTGATGGTGGAGCTGATCGACTACGACCTCGCCGCCTCGCCCCCGCGCCTCGTCGTCGCGCCCGACCGCAAGGGGTTCGAGAAGGCCGTCGCCGACCGCACGGTCTTCCTCGACCGGCAGTTCGTCCTCGACCGCACCGAGGCCGACTTCAACACCCGCCGCGTCGTCTCCACCCTCCGCCACCTGGCCGCCGGCCACGGCGAGGCGGCGTTCGTCCTCGACCTCCTCCGCGGGCGTCTGCCTTCGACCGGGCCCACGCCGCTCGACGCGGACGCGGCGTGGGAGGCGAACGTCGGCCGCGCGGGACCCGTCCTCAACGTGGAGCAGGCGGCGGCGTGGCGGGCGGCGTTCGAGCGCTCGGTCTCGGTCGTCTGGGGCCCGCCGGGGACGGGGAAGACGTACCTCCTGGCGTGGACGCTGATCGGCCTCGCCGCCGCCGCCCGCCGCGAGGGGCGTCCCTTCCGCGTGCTGGTGAGCGCGGCCACGCACCGGGCCATCACCAACGTCCTGGTGCGGATCGCCCGCGAGCTGGAGGGGAGCGGCATTCCGTCCCCCCTGCGCGCCGTGAAGCTGAAGGGGCGGGGGAGCGCGGCCGACGAGGACCTGGAGGGGCTGGACGTCGAGGTGATCGAGGACGAGCGCCTCCCGGCCGTCTTCGCCGAGGCCGGGGCGGAGGGGATGCCGGTGGTCGTCGGCTCCACCGTGTGGTCGCTCTGGAAGCGGATGCGGGCGGCGAGCGCGGCGGGCGCCGGGGAAGGGGAGGGGGAGGGGGAGAAGGACGAGTCGGCCGCCGTCCCCGTCCACCCGATGTTCGACGTGGTGGTGATCGACGAGGCGTCGCAGATGAAGGTGGCCGACTCGCTCGTCGCCCTCTCGTCGATCCGCCCGGGCGGGCGCGTCGTCCTCCTGGGCGACCACCGGCAGCTCGCGCCGGTGATCCGGGGGAGCTACCCGCGCGAGAACACCCTCTTCGGCTCGGCGTTCGCGCACTTCGCGAAGGGGTTCGGGAAGCTGGCGCTGCGCGAGAGCCGGCGCTTCAACCGGGCGCTGGCCGAGTATCCGCGCCGCACCTTCTATCCCGGCCTCGTCTCCATGGTGCCGGAGCAGCGCCTGGCGGTCGTCCCCGGCTTCCGGCCGGAGGACGAGACGGACGCGCTCCTCTGGGAGGCGTTCTTCGACCCCGGCGACGCGGTCGTCTTCTGCACCTACGACGGCTACCGCGCCACCGCGCGCAACCCCTTCGAGGCGCACCTCGTCGCCCGCCTCGCCGCCCTGGCGCGCGAGGGGCTGGCCGATCCGAGGACGGGCGAGCGGTACGAGGCGCGCGAGTTCCGGACGCGCGGCTTCGCGGTGATCTCGCCCCACCGCGCGCAGAACAGCGCCATCCTGGGCGAGATGGTGTCGCGCGGGTGGGCGTACGGCGACCTCCCCGTGGTCGACACGGTGGAGCGGATGCAGGGGAACGAGCGTGAGATGATCGTCGTCTCGTACGCCGTCGCCGACCGCGAGTACGCTGAGGCCGAGGCCGACTTCCTCCTCAACCCCAACCGCTTCAACGTCTCCATCACCCGGCCGCGCTCCAAGCTCGTCGTCTTCATGAGCGAGGAGGTCCTCCGCACCCTCCCCCGCGACGAGCGGGTGATGACCGCGTCGATGGCGGTGAAGGGGTACCCCGCCCACGCCGCCCTCCGCACCCGCGTCCTCGACCTCCCCGCGCCGGACGGGACGACCGTGCGCGTCACCTGCCGGACGCGGTAGCGCCGGCTCCCAAAGAAAAGGCCTCACGCAGAGCAGCAGAGTCAGCAGAGAACCCCTGTAGTTCCTCTGCTGACTCTGCTGCTCTGCGTGAGGCCAGATCTTTCTGAACCGACCCGCGCATTTCGGGAATCGGGATTACGCGGAGGGCGAGAATGGCGCTCCCCGCGGCCTCCGCGTGGGGCCCCGGTCTTCCGGGACGGCGCGTGTCGAGCGGAGGGGAACGACTTTGTCCCCCGCCTCTTCCGCGCGCCGCCGCGGCACGCCTTCTTCGGGGTACACTCTCCCTCCCACCGCACCCTGGAGAAGCCATGCCCCTCCCGCTCTCCGCCCGGCGCATCCTCCCCGTCGCCGCCCTCCTCGCGGCCGCCTGCGCCGACCTCCCCACCCCCGTCCGGCCCCCGGACGACCTCGCGCGGACCGAGGCCTCCGCCACGGACGCGCTCGACCCGCAGCACCTGCTGAGCGACGACGAGCTCCTCACCCCCGAGGACCCGAGCGCGCTCCCGGCGAGCCCCGCCTGGTCGGCGTGGGTGGGCGAGAACCACGTTCCGCTGCGCTCGCTCACCTCCACCCGCTTCGACGACCTCCAGGCGCTGAAGCCGGTCCTGGAGGGGAAGCGCGTCGTCCAGCTCGGCGAGAGCGGGCACGGCGTGAGGGAGTTCAGCCAGGCCAAGGTGCGGCTGATCCGCTTCCTCCACGAGGAGATGGGGTACGACGTCGTCGCCTTCGAGTCGGGGATCCTGGAGTGCGGCCTCGTCGACCGCGCCGCGGACACGGCCACCAGCGCCGAGATCCTGCTCCGGCGGTGCCTCTACGGCGTCTGGCAGACGCGCGAGGTGCTGGAGCTCTTCGAGTACGTCCGCTCCACCTGGGATACGCCGCGGCCGCTCCACGTCGCCGGCGTCGACGTCCAGCCCAACATCCCCACCGTGGGCCCCCGGCCGTTCCTGGTCGGCTTCGTCTCCGCCGTCGACACGGCGTACGCCCGGCGCGTGGGTGAGCTCGAGACCGCCTTCGTGAACGACTACTGGAGCGGCTACGCTCTCCCGCTCGCCCAGCGGGCGGCGTACTGGCGAGACCTGGAGGCGCGCGAGGGATACCGCGCGCAATACGACTCGCTGATGCGCTTCATCGACGCGCACGCCGCCGAGATGGCGGGCGTCTTCCCGGGCGAGCCGGCGCTCCTCCCCCTGGTCCGCCAGCACGCGTACTCGCGCACCCGGCTGGTCGAGGCGGAGCTCGCGCAGCTCGGCACGGTGGCGGCGGCCGAGGCGCGCGACGAGGGGATGGCCGACAACCTCGACGCCCTCCTCGACCGCGTCCACCCGGGGAGGAAGGTGGTGGTCTGGGCGCACAACGAGCACGTCCGGCACGACAACGCGTCGATCGTCGAGCCCGGCGAGGGCGTGACCTCGCCGCGGACGATGGGGTGGTGGGTCTCGGCGCGGCGGCGGGCGGAGCTCTACACGGTGGGGCTCTACATGTACCGCGGCGAGGCGGCGTTCAACAACCGCCAGGTGTACCCCGTCCTCCCGCCGGAGACGGTGGGGAGCCTGGAGGCGATCTTCTACACGGCGCGCCGGAAGCACTTCTTCGTCGACCTGCGGGGGGCGGAGCGCTCGTCCGGGACGGCGTGGATGGACCACGTGCTCAGCACGCACGACTGGGGGCGCTTCGACAAGCGGATGGTGCTCCGCGACCAGTACGACGGCATCCTCTTCGTAGACACGGTGACGCCGCCGGACTACTACTGATCCTGCGGGCGGACGCGGTAGTCTCGAATCGTGAAAAGACGGGTCTCACGCGGAGACGCGGAGGACGCGGAGGATGGTTCTCCGCG
>DATACF010000270.1:0-6425 GCA_036259235.1 Longimicrobium sp.
GGGGGGCCCCCCCCCCCCATCCGAACGAAGGATCTCCCGTGGCGAACCTCACGCTGGACCCGAACGCGCTCGAAGTCAGCTCCTTCGACCCCACGCCCGCCGGCCCCGAGGACCAGGCACAGCTCACCCCCGGGTGGGTCCTCGTCGGGGCCGGGCTCTACGCGCTCTCGGACGCCTACTGCTGACGCGCCCGGCCGCCGCCGTCCGGGCTCCACGGGCGGCGGGCTCCCGATTCCCGGCCGACGCCCGGCGCTCCGGCCGCGGAGCGCCCCACCCACCTCTCCGAACTAAGGATCTCCCATGGCGAAGCTCACCCTGGACCTGAACAACCTCGACGTCACCTCCTTCGATCCCACGCCCGCCGGCGAGGACCAGGCGGACGTCTTCCCCATCCTGGTGGGGACCATCCTCGTCGGCGCCGGGCTGGCCGCGCTCTCGGACGCCTACTGCTGACGTGCCCGCCGCCGCCGTCCGGCCTCCCCGCCGGGCGGCGGCGTTCCCGGTCGTCCTGCGCGCTCGCCTGCCTGTGCGTGGGCGACACCCGGCGCTCCGGCCGCGGAGCGCCTCCCCTCCCATCTCCGAACGAAGGATCTCCCGTGGCGAAGCTCACCCTGGACCCGGACACCCTCTACGTCACCTCCCACGATCCCGCGCCTGTCCCCGCGGGCTCCGAAGACGAGGCGAGGCTCACCCCGCTGACCATCCCGATCGTCTTCACGGGTTTCCTGATCTCGGACGCCTACTGCTGAGCCTTCCGGCCGCCGCCGCCGTCGCCGTCTCTCACGCGGACGGCGGCGCGCCCCGGCCCTCGCGTGCCGTCCTCCTCCCGCGGGCTCTCCTCCGCTCCCTTCCGCGCCCGCCGCTCGCGCCGCCGCTCGCGCCGCCGCGCCCCATCCGCTACTCTGACGCTTCGGCCCGGACGCCGTGGCGCCGCCTTTGCGCGCGTGTCCCCGGCGAATCCCCGGAATCGCAGTCCCCAGGACACGGACACGCGGCATGAGACCGAAGGCCGGCACCACGCTCGCCACCCTCTTCGCCCTCCTCGCCTCCTGCTCGCCCGCGCCCCCGGCGGCGGGGCCGGCGCCCGGCGCGCCCTCCACGGCCGGCGCGGAGGGCGAGGCGCCGCGGGGGACGCTCCCCCCCGTCCCCGCGCGTCAGGGGGCGCTGGCGGTCGACGTCGTCTACCCGGCCGAGGGGGCGGCGCTGACGGCGGCGGACAGCAACTTCGTCTTCGGGAGCGTGGGGACGGGGGCGGCGACGCTGCGGATCAACGGCGCGCCGGTGGAGGTGGCGCCGAACGGGGCCTTCCTCGCCTTCCTCCCCGTCCCGCCGAACGGCGTCTACGAGGTCGAGGCGGAAGCCGGAGGCGAGCGGGCGAGCGCCCGGCGCACGGTGCGTGTCCCCGCGCGGGCCGCGGCGCCCGGGCGCGGGGGCGCGCTGGCGTTCGTCCCCGGGACGCTCCCGCGCGGCGTCGTCACGATGGCCGAGGGCGAGCCGGTGACCGTCCGCTTCCGCGCCACCCCCGGCGCCCAGGCGCGGATCGTCTTCCCCGACGGGACCTCCCTCCCGCTGGTCGAACAGACCTCCGCCGAGCGCGCGGAGGGCTTCCAGCAGGACCGCGCCGCCCCGCGCGAGTTCACCGAGTACGCGGCCTCCTTCCCCGCCTCCGCGCCGCTGGTCTCGCGCGACCGGGCGGTGGGCGTCCCCGCCGTCGCGCGGCAGGAGGGGCGGACCGGGACGGCGATGGTGGAGCTGGTGCGCGGGCGCGACACGGTGCGGGCGCCGCTGGAGCTCTCCCTCGGCGTTCTCCGCCCCGGCGAGACGCGGGTGGCCGTGGCGGCGGGCGACCGGCCGGACGGGCTGGTGATCGGCACCGCCGTCCCCGGCTCCGGGACGCCGTACCACTGGGCCTTCCCGAACGGGACGCGCTTCACGGTGACCGGCGAGCGCGACGGGGCGCTCCGCGTGCGGCTGACCGGCGACCAGTCGGTGTGGGTCGACGCCCGCCAGGCGCGCCTCCTCCCCGCCGGCGCGCCCGCCCCGGCGGCGGGCGTGGGTACCGTCCGCGTCGTCCCCTCGCGCGACTTCGTGGACCTGCGGATCACGGTGTCGGACCGCGTCCCCTTCCGCGTCCTGGCCGACGGACCCTTCCTGACGGTGGAGGTCTACAACGCCGAGACGCGCACCAACTGGATGCACTACGGGAGCGAGGACCCCTTCGTCCGCCGCGTGTCGTGGGACCAGCCGCGCGACGACCTCTATTTCGTGCGGATGGAGCTCGACCGGCCGGCGTGGGGGTGGCGGAGCTTCTGGGACGAGAGCGGCGCGCTGGTGGTCCGCGTCCGCCGTCCTCCGGCGGTCGCGGCCGAGCAGCCGCTGCGGAACCTGCTGATCGGCGTCGACGCCGGGCACCCGCCGGGGGGCGCCATCGGCCCCACGCGGCTCACGGAGGCGGAGGCGAACCTGGCCATCGGCAAGCACCTCGTCCGGATGCTCCAGGCGGCGGGCGCGCGGGTGCTGGAGACGCGCCCCGACACCGCCGCCGTGGGGCTGGCGGAGCGCACCGTGGCCGCCGAGCGCGCGGGGGTGCACCTCCTGGTCTCGGTGCACAACAACGCCTTCCCCGACGGGGTCAACCCGTTCGAGAACAACGGGACGACGGTGTTCTACAACGCCCCCCAGTCGCTGGGCCTCGCCCGCTGGATGCAGCGCGAGCTCCTCCGCGAGCTGGGTCTGCGCGACCTCGGCGTCGCCCGCGCCGACCTGGCGCTGGTGCGGCCGACGTGGTTCCCCTCGGTGCTCACCGAGACCCTGTTCCTGATGGTCCCCCAGCAGGAGGCCGCGCTCCGCGACCCCCAGGTGCACGAGCGCATCGCCCGCGCCCACTTCCGCGCCATCGAAGCCTTCGTCCGCGAAGGCGTCCGCTGAGTGTCCGTCCACGCCGAAGCACGACGAGCGCCCGCCGTTCCCCCCTCTCCCGCGCAGCGGGGGAGGGGCCGGGGGAGGGGGCGCCCCCGCCGCGGCATGCGACGCAAGTCCTCTTCGATCCACCTGATCCGCATCCGATGACATCCCTCCGCCTCGCGCGACCGATCGCGCTCCTCCTCGCCGCCGCGATCCTCGCCCTCCCCGCCGCGCTCGCCGCGCAGATCCCGCCGGACGAGGCGTGGCGGGTGATCGACACCGAGCACTTCCGCGTGCACTACCACGGCGGCCTCGAGCCGCTGGCGCGGCGCGCGGGCGACCGGGCCGAGACGGCGTGGGCGGAGCTGCGCGAGGCGTTCGTGGAGCCGCCGCGGGGGAAGATCGAGATGGTGGTGACCGACAACGTCGACTACGCCAACGGCTTCGCGAGCCCCATCCCCCGCAACCGCGTCGTCATCTTCGCCCACCCGCCGGTGGACGATCCGTCGCTGGCGTTCTACGACGACTGGGTGGAGCTGGTGATCACCCACGAGCTCGTCCACGTCTTCCACCTCGACTACGCCCGCGGGCCGTACGGCGGCTTACGCGGCGTCTTCGGCCGCGCGCCCTTCACCTTCCCGAACGTGGCGGTGCCGGACTGGACGGTCGAGGGGCTGGCGACGCACCTGGAGTCGCGCCTCACCCGCGCCGGGCGCGTGCGGGGGACGATGCACGAGATGGCGATCCGCACCGCCGTCCTCGAAGACCGCTTCTTCCCCGTCGACCGCGCCACGGGCGACCCCGCGCGGTGGCCGGCGGGGAACACGGCGTACGTCTACGGCTCCATGTTCCTCGACTGGCTCGCCGAGCGGCGCGGCCCCGAGGCGGCCGGGCGCTTCGTGAAGACGTACGGCAACCGCCTGGTCCCCTTCTTCGTCGACGACGCCGCGCGCCGCGCCTACGGCGTCTCCTTCACCCGCGCGTGGGAGGAGTGGCGGACGGAGCTGGAGACGCGCTACCGCGCCGAGGCGGACGCGCTCCGCGCCGCCGGCCTCACCGAGCCGGAGGTCCTCACCACGGCCGGCCGCTACACCCGCTTCCCCCGGTACTCGCCGGACGGGGCGCGGATCGCCTACGCCACCGCGACGGGGCGCGAGCGGGCCTCCACGCGGGTGATCGAGGCGGACGGGAGCGACCGGGGGCTCGACGACCGCACCACGCTGGCCCCGCTGGCGTGGGAGCCGGGGGGCGAGACGCTGCTGACGGCGATGATCGACGCGCGCGACCCCTACCGCTACTTCGCCGACCTCTACCGCGTCCGCCTCTCCGGCGGCGACGCGCGGCTGACGCGGAACGCGCGGATCACCGAGGCCGACGTGGCGCGCGACGGCCGGATCGCCGCCATCCGCAGCGCCCCGGGGACGACGGTCCCGGTCGTCCTCCGCTCGGGCGAAGACCGCGAGGGGACCCCGCTGGCCGAGGCGTCGCTCGACGTGCAGTGGGCCGCGCCCCGCTGGTCGCCCGACGGGACGCGGATCGCGCTGGCCCGCTGGCGCGCCGGGGGCCGCTTCGACGTCGTCGTCCTCGACGCGGCCACGGGGCGCGTGGTGACGGAGGTGACGGACGACCGCGCGGTGGACATGGGCCCCGCGTGGTCGCCCGACGGCCGCTACGTCGTCTTCTCGTCCGACCGCACGGGGATCGCCAACCTCTACGCCCACGACACGCTGGACGGGCGCCTCTTCCAGGTGACCAACGTCCTCACCGGCGCCTTCGAGCCGGACGTGTCGCCCGACGGGCGGTCGCTCGTCTTCTCCTACTACCGGGCGGACGGCTACCACATCGCCCGCCTCCCCTTCGACCCCTCCGCCTGGCGCCCCGCGCCTCCCGTGCGGCCGGAGGTGGCGCGGACGGAGGCCGAGCCCGACTACACGCGCGCCGTCACCGGCCCCTCGCGGCCGTACTCGCCGCTCCGCTCGCTGGTGCCGACGGCGTGGAGCCCCCTCTTCGCCGCCGAGGAGCACCTGGGGGTGGGGTACGGCGCGGCGGTGGGGGGGGAGGACGTGATCGAGCGGGACGCCTACGGCCTCTCGGGGCTCGTCCGCCCCGAGAGCGGGCGGTGGGACGCGGCGGGGGCGTGGATCTACCGCGGGGTGGGGAACCCGGTGCTGGGCGCCTCGGCGTACCAGGACTGGGACGTGCTCGCCGTCCCCGACGCCATCGGCGGCCCGGGGGGAGAGCCGGTCCCCAGCGCCCTCCTGGAGCGCGAGCGCTCGGCGTCGGCGGTGGCGACCTTCCTCCGCCCGCGCTTCCGCTCGTACGCCTGGCTGAGCGCCGGCCTCAACCTCCGCGACCGCCGGCGGGCGTGGGAAGACCCCGACACCGCCGGCGTCCCCGTCCCCTTCGCCGACCCGCCGCCCGACGTGGGCGCGGTGGCCACGCTGGGGTACTCGACCACGCAGGCGTACGACTTCTCCATCGGCACCCAGCGCGGCTTCGTCGCCGCCGCCTCGGTGGAGGGGCGGCGCTTCACGCGGCCGGTGGAGGGCGAGCAGGAGCGGCGGGGGTACGTGCGGACGACGGGGCGCTTCCAGGGCTACCAGGGCCTCCGGCTCCCCGGCTTCGCCCGCCACGTCCTGGCCGCGCGCGTGGTCGGGGGGGCCGACGCGGGGACCCGCAGCCCCGGCTACCGGGTGGGGGGCACCGGCGGGGGGGCGACGGCGTCCCCGATCCTCACCGCGTTCGCCCTGAGCGACGAGCTGGAGCTCCCCCTGCGCGGCTACCCCGACGGCGCGCAGGTGGGCGACCGGGCCGTCGCCGCCACCGCCGAGTACCGCTTCCCCCTGGCGCTGGTGGAGCGGGGGGTGCGCGTCCTCCCCCTCTTCCTCGACCGTCTGTGGGGCGCGGCGTTCGTGGACGCGGGGACGGCGTGGTGCGTGGAGTTCTGCGAGAGCGGCTTCGTCCGCGCCCGCCCCGACCCCGAGCCCCTCTTCTCGGTGGGGGCCGAGCTGGGCACCGACTTCACCCTCTTCTACGACGCCCGCTTCCGTCTCCGCTTCGGCGGGGCCGTCCCGCTGAGCGAGATCGAGGAGGGCGAGGGGCTCCGGGAGCGGCCGTCGCCGCAGCTTTACTTCGCCTTCGGGCAGTCTTTCTGAGCGTCGGGGCGGGAACGGTCCAGAATCGGAAGAATACCAGATGCCGCAGTCGGATCGTGGGATCGATCTCGCCCACGATCGGGGTCTCGTGCTCGCTCCAGGCCATGCTAACTGCGCAATCGGGGGGATGTGGAGCAGGGGCCGGCTCCGCGCCGACTCTCCTGATCACGTGTTTGCGATGCTCGAGGGCGCGGACGCGGCGGGTGGACGCGGATCGGCCAGGGGAGGGACCATGCCCGGCTCGGCGCGGCTGCTGGTGAAGAACTTCCGCTCGCCGCACGCCGGGGCCCGGGAGGACACCCTGGCGTGAGCCTGGCCTCGATCGGAGAGAAAGCCGAACGGGCCCGCGACGATGCTCGTCGCGGG
>DATACF010000271.1:0-2337 GCA_036259235.1 Longimicrobium sp.
TGATCGACCGCGCCTTCGCGCGGACCTGGGCCGCCGCCGGGGCCCCGCTCCCCGCCGACGAGGTCCCCGACCCCGCCCACGCCGCGCGCTTCGGCGACGTGGACGTCCGCGTCGTCGAGGGGGAGCCGGGGAAGAGCCGGATCTACCGCCTCTCGCAGTTCGTCCACGTGGGCGTCGAGCGGAAGCTCTGGATCACCGACCCGTACTTCGTCCTCCCCCCCGCCATGGCCGAGGCGCTCGCGGCCGCCGCCCGCGACGGGGTCGACGTCCGCGTCATCGTACCGGCGTACAACAACTGGCCGCTCGTCGGGGGGATGTCGCGCGCGGGATACCGCCCGCTCCTGGAGGCGGGGGTGCGGATCTTCGAGTGGGAGGGGCCCATGATCCACGCCAAGACGGCCGTGGCCGACGGGCTCTGGGCGCGGGTGGGGTCGACGAACATGAACCTGGCGTCGCTCCTGGGGAACTGGGAGATCGACGTGGCCGTCACCGACCGCTCCTTCGCCGCCGCGATGGAGGCGCTCTTCCTCGACGACCTGGCCTCGTCGGTCGAGATCTCGCTGGTGCGCTCGGCGCACGTGTCGCCGCTGGGCCGGCGCGAGCGGCGGTCGGTGGAGCGGATCGTGGTGGAGGACCCCGAGGACGAGCGCCGCCCCGGGCTGGCGGGCGCCCGCGAGGCCCGCCGCCGCTCGTACCGCGGCCACCAGCTCGGCCGCCTGGTGGGCCGCCTGGCCCGCGCCGGCTCGGTGCTGATGCGCGCGCTGGTGGGCGAGCGGATGATCGGCCGCGAGGACACCGGGTGGATCGCCGCGCTGGCGGTGATCCTCTTCGCCGTCTCCGTCCTGGGCGTCCTCTTCCCCCCCCTCCTGGCCTGGCCCGTCGCCGCCGCCCTCTTCTGGCTCGGCGTCGCCGCTTTGATCCGCATCCGCACGCAGCGTCGGCCGCCGGACGGATAGGGGACAGGGGACAGGGGACAGGGGACAGGGGACAGGGGACAGGGGACAGGGGAGAGGGGACAGCCGGCGAGAGGGGTGCGCCGGCTGTTTTCTCCGCCCTCCGGCGGGGCTCCGAAAACCCGCGCGATTGCAGGCGAAACGCCGTGCCCGCTGTCCCCTGTACCCTGTTCCCTGTCCCCTTTGCGGTTGCGTAAGCCTTTGTTCCCGTTTATCTTATGGCGGAACGACGGGCGAGGACCGCCGTTCAGCCGGTCTCTTTCCTCGCCTCCCTCTGGCGGTTTCACCGCAGCTATCCCGTAGCATCCAGCGGTATCCGCAGTGCCCCCGATCCGGAGGTCGTATGCAGTTCAGGACGGCTTTTCCCGTCGCGCTCCTCGTCGGTAGCGTGCTCGGCGCCGCGGCGACGCGCGCCGGAGTCAGCGACGCCCTGCGCCCCGGGAACCCCTCCAGCCTGTCCGCGGCGCTCCCGCGCCTGCTCCCCCTCCCGGAGGTCCCCGCCGCCCCCGCCGAGGTCGCCGCCCGCTGGGACATCCCGGTGGTGCGCAACGCCCCGGTGCAGCGCTTCGTCGACCTGTTCACGAACAAGCAGCAGGACCGGATGGCGCTCTACCTCAAGCGCTCCGGGCGCTACGAGGGGATGATCCGCGCCAAGCTCCGGGCGAAGGGGATGCCCGAGGACCTGGTCTACCTGTCGATGATCGAGTCGGGGTTCAACCCCACGGCGCGCTCGCGCGCGTCGGCGGTGGGGCTCTGGCAGTTCATGGCCGGCACCGCCCGCGACTACGGCCTCCGCGTCGACAGCTACGTCGACGAGCGGAAGGACCCCGAGAAGTCGACCGACGCGGCGCTCCGCTACCTGCGGGACCTCCACCGCCAGTTCGGGTCGTGGTACCTGGCGGCGGCCGCCTACAACACCGGCGAGAACCGCGTCGCGCGGGTGATGCGCCAGGAGACGGGGGCGGTGAAGGGGCGCGAGCAGGACTTCTGGCGGATCCGCCACCGCCTCCCCAGCGAGACGCGCGAGTACGTCCCGCTGATGGTGGCCGCGGCGCTGATCGGGAAGGAGCCCCACAAGTACGGGATGGGGCGGGTGGAGCGGTGGATGCCGCTGGAGACCGACACCGTCGCCGTCCCCGGGGGGACCGACCTGGGCGTCGTCGCCGACGCGGTGGGGGTGGGCGAGTCGGAGCTGGCGAAGCTCAACCCGCACCTGGTCAAGAAGATGACCCCGCCGGGGAAGAAGGACTTCCCCGTGCGCGTCCCCGAGGGGCGCTCGCCGCGCTACGCCGCCAACTTCGAGCGGGTGCGCGTGGCCGCCGGGGCCCGCGAGGCCCGCGAGCGCACCGAGGCCTCGGCCGCGCGGCGCCGCGCCGCGGAGGCC
>DATACF010000272.1:0-8440 GCA_036259235.1 Longimicrobium sp.
GCCGCGGAATCGGCGGACGGAGCCGCGTCGGCCGAGCCCGCCGGCCCGGCCGCGGGGGGGCGGTAGACCTCGCCGGTGGAGGTGCTGAGATAGATCCCGCGGGGCTGGGCGCGGGCCACGACGGCGACGATCCCCTCCCCCGCCAGCTCGGCCGCCGTCTTCCCCGCCGCCTCGAAGAACGCGGCCAGGGAGTCCGCGTCGGCCTCGGGGGTGAAGCCCACGCGGGCGACGCGGTGGGTGATCAGGTGCCCCGCGGCGCGGAGGAGCTCGGGGTCGACCCCGCCCACCAGCTGCCCCTTCTGGGCGAAGCCGGTGAACTGCACCTCCAGCACCAGGCTCTTCCGCGACTGGAAGACCTCCCCCAGCGCCGCCGCCGCCTCGGCCCCGAGCGCCGCCGCCGCGCCCTCGCGCCGGGTGGCGCGGGCGAGGAGGCGGAGGAAGTCCGAAGCCGGGGTCGGGTCGGCCATGGGGGCTACAGCTTTCCGGTGAGGGCCAGGAGGCGGAGGCGCCAGACGCGCCAGACCGCCTCGCGGACGATGGCCTTCGACATCTTGCTCTCGCCCACGTCGCGGTCGACGAACATGATGGGGATCTCGCCGAGCTTGAAGCCGCGCTTCCAGGCGCGGAAGCTCATCTCGATCTGGAAGGCGTAGCCGTTCGACTCCACCTTCTCCAGGTCGATGGCCTCCAGCACCTCGCGGCGGAAGCACTTGAAGCCCCCGGTGGCGTCGGCGATGGGGAGCCCCGTGACCTTGCGGGCGTAGACGTTGGCGAAGTAGCTGAGGAGGAGGCGCCCGATCGGCCAGTTGACCACCGTCACGCGCCCGTGCAGGTAGCGCGACCCCAGGACGACGTCGTACTCCTCGACGGCCTGGAGGAAGTGCGTGAGGTGGACGGGGTCGTGCGAGAAGTCGGCGTCCATCTCGAAGAGGACGTCGTAGCCGCGCTCGATCCCCCACCGGAAGCCCGCCAGGTACGCCTTCCCCAGCCCCGCCTTCGCCGGGCGGTGGAGGACGTGGACCCGCCGCTCGGACGCCGCGATCTCGTCGGCGAGCCGCCCCGTCCCGTCGGGCGAGTTGTCGTCGACGACGAGGATCTCCAGCCGCTCGTCGCGCGAGAGGATGGAGGGGACGAGGCGAGGGAGGTTGTCGCGCTCATTGTACGTCGGGACGATGACGAGGGCGCGCTGCGGGTGCAATTCCGGGACGGCTCGAGTGCTTGTGACGGGTGGGGAGGGGCCGTATTTTGGCCCAGACCTCCAACATACGCCTCCCTCCGGCCCCCGACAAGTGAAGGTCCTGTTCCTGGTCACGGCCTACCCCCGCGACCCCGCGGACGTCATCACCCCCTGGATGGTGGAGACGATCCGGCGGCTGGAAGCGCGCGGCGTGGCCGTCGAGGTGCTCGCCCCCGCCTATCGCGGCCTGGCGTCGCAGACGGTGGCCGGGGTGAGGGTCCACCGCTTCCGCTACGCGCCCAAGGGCTGGGAGACGCTCACCCACGACCAGACGGCGCCAGACCGCATTCGCGAGCGCCCCTGGTTCCTCGGGCTCGTCCCCGGCTACGTGGCCGCGGGCGCCCGCGCGGCGGCCAAGCTGGCGCGCGAGGGCGGCTTCGACGTGATCCACGCCTTCTGGCCGATCCCCCAGGGCGTCCTGGGGCTCTGGGCGAAGCGGGCCTCGGGGAAGCCGCTCGTCTCCACCTTCTTCGGGGTGGAGCTGACGTGGATGGAGAAGCAGTTCCCCTTCCTGGCCCCCCTCCTCCGCCGGATCGTCCGCGGCTCCGACGCGGTCACCGCCATCTCCACCTACACGGCCGCTCGCCTGGCGCGCCAGGTCCCCGGCGCGGCGCCCGCCATCATCCCCTTCGGCGCCGCGGTGGACGCCCCGGCCACCCTTCCCGACCGTCCCCTGTACGACGGGACGCGCCCCTTCGAGCTCCTCTTCATCGGCCGGCTGGTGGAGCGCAAAGGGGTGCACGTCCTCCTCGACGCGCTGGCGACGCTCCCCCCCGGGCGGAAGGTGCGCCTCCGCGTGGTCGGCGGGGGGCCGGAGCGCGAGCGGCTGGAGGGACAGGCGGCGCGGCTGGGGCTCGGGGAGCGCGTCGTATTCGACGGCTTCGTCTCCTCGGAGGCGCTCCAGGAGCGGATCGCGGCGTGCGACGCCTTCCTCCTCCCCGCCGTGGTCGACGCCAAGGGCGACACCGAGGGGCTGGGGGTCGTCCTCCTGGAGGCGATGGGGTACGGCAAGCCGGTGATCGCCAGCGCGGCGGGCGGGATCCTCGACATCGTCCGCGACGGGCGCAACGGGTGGCTCGTCCCCCCGGGCGACGCGGAGGCGCTGGCGGGGGCGATCGCCGCGTGCATGGACGACCCCGCACGGGCGCGGGCGTACGGGATCAACGGGCGGGAGGACGTGGAGGCCGGGTTCGGCTGGGACGTGATCGCGGACCGGCTGGTGGAGGTGTACCGGGGGGTGGCGGGGCAGCGTTAAGGACCGGCTTCGGGTCACGGACCGCGGCTGAAGTGGTCGGACGGAACTGGGGAACTTCGATCGTGGGGCCCGGGCGGTGGCGCATGCCGCGGCACCCTCACCCCGGGCTCGCATTACTCGCCCGCCCCTCTCCCAATAATGGGAGAGGGGCCGATTGGAGATCGGCGCCATGGGAGAGCGGGTTCGGAAGAACACGGTCGAGCTGCAGAAGGCGGCTCGGGGGATGCGGCAGGAGGCGACGCCGGCCGAGGCGATACTGTGGGAGGCGCTGCGCGACCGGCGGCTGTGCGGCTTCCGGTTCCGACGGCAGCACCCGGTCGGCCGCTTCGTGCTCGACTTCTACTGTCCCATCCGGAAGCTCGCCGCCGGCGGCTACCGCGTGCACGATCCCCCGCCCCGCCACCTCCCGCCCCGGCCCCCGAGGCCGTAGAATACACCGCTTCCAGATCCGCCCCCTCCGTATCGCCCAGGGTCAGCTCCGCGCGACGGGAGGACGGGATCGATTCAACGACCGGAGAGAGTCCCCTGGCCAACGGAACCGACCGGGCGGCGCCCACGCGCGTCAGCCGCACCGACACCTCGGCGGTGGAGCCGCGCTACCTGGCGCTCCTCGAGGCCGAGCGCGCCACCTGGTGGAGCTCGGAGAACTTCGACACCTGGAAGAACCTCTACGTCAGCGAGTACGCGCGGGGGTTCTACGTCGTCGACACGCTGGCGAAGTACGTCCCGGAGTTCCGCACCGAAAGCGCCCGCGTCCTCGACATCGGCTGCGGCGACGCCGGGGTCCTCATCGCCTTCGCCGAGCGCGGCGCGCAGTGCGCCGGGATCGAGCTCGACGAGAAGAGCCTGGAGCGCGGCCGCCTCCGCGCCGAGGAGCACGGCGTCGCCGTCGACCTCCGCGGCGGCGTGGCCGAGGCGCTCCCCTGGGGCGACGGCTCCTTCGACCTGGTGATCCTCGACAACGTCCTGGAGCACGTCACCGACCAGCGGAAGACCCTCGCCGAGATCCACCGCGTCCTCCGCCCCGGCGGCCTCCTCTACCAGGTGACGCCCAAGCCCTTCTCCGTCTACTCGCTCTGGAACGACCCCCACTACGACCTCGCGGGGCTCGTCCTGATGCCGAGGAAGATGCAGATCTGGTATTTCGAGAAGCTCCGCGGCGGCGGCGAGGGGACCTACGACGTGGGGTACATCCCCCCGCGCTGGCACATCGCGCGGATGCTGAAGTCGGCCGGGTTCACCCCGGTCGTCTCCGCCCGCGAGCTCTGGGTGAACTACCTGCGGAACCGGATCGCACGGCCGGAAGAGGTGCGTCCCGGGCTCAAGCGGAAGCTGGCCGGGTATCTCGGCACCAGGCGGTGGCCGTTCGAGAACCCGCTGATGCGCTGGTTCTGGGACGTCTCCATCGGCTCCAACTTCTTCATCGCCCGGCGGAGCGCGTGACCCTCCGCGTCCTCCACGTCATCTACGACGACCCCGCCAACCCCTGGGTGGCCGGCGGCGGCGCGGTCCGCGTCTTCGAGCTCTACCGCCGCCTGGCGGGGCGCGTCGACGTCACGGTCGCCACGGGGAACTATCCGGGCGCGAAGGACGAGGACGTAGACGGGGTGCGCTACCTCCGCCTCGGCGCGCGCGGGCCGTACGCGTGGAGCCGGGTGACGTACGCGGCGGCGGTGAACGCGTACCTCCGCCGGGCGGCGTACGACTGCGCCGTCTTCGACTTCTCCACCTACACGCCGGTCTTCATGCCCGCCGGCCGGCCGTGCGGCGTCACCGTGCACCACGTCACCGGCCCCACGGCGCGCGAGCGGTGGGGCCCCGTCCTCGCCCCCGCGCTGACCGCCATGGAGCGGGCGATGATCCGCCGCGCGAAGCGGCTCACCGCGACGTCGACGGCCACGTACGAGCTGTTGCGGACGATCGTGGACCCCGATGTGGGGATCGACCTTGTGTACGCGGGCGTCCCCGACGAGCTTTTCGCCCTCCCCCGCAAGCCGGAGGACTACCTCCTCTTCTTCGGGCGGATGGACATCCTCCAGAAGGGGCTCGACACGATCCTGGAGGCGATGTCGATCCTCGTCCGCACCCGGCCCGGGGTGGAGCTGAAGATGGCCGGGCGCGGGAAGGACGCGGAGCGGGTGCGGCAGATGGCGCGCGAGCTGGGGGTCGAGCGGAACGTGACGATGCTGGGCGCGGTGGACGAGGCCGAGCGGCAGCGCCTCTTCGCCGGGGCGGCGGTGGAGCTGATGCCGTCGCGCTTCGAGGGGTTCGGGATGGTGGCCGCCGAGGCGATGGCGGCGGGCGTCCCCCTGGTGGCCGCCGCCGCCGGCTCCCTCCCCGAGGTCGTCGGCGACGGAGGCGTCCTGGTGCCCCCCGGCGACGCGCACGCCCTGGCACGCGAGGTCGCCCGCCTCCTCGACGACGCCGCCGAGCGCGAGCGCCTCTCGGCCGCCGCCCGCGTCTCGGCCGAGCGCTTCCGCTGGGGGCGCGTGGCCGACGACCACCTCGCCTTCCTCCACAGGCTGGCCGCGCTCGGGTAGACGCCCGGGCGCTTCCTCGTATTCCCCTTGGTCCTCCCGATGAAGAAGACCCCTCCCGCGCCGACGCCGCGCCCCACGCTCAACACCCCGGCCGAGACCGAGCCGGGGATGGGGCTGGGGACCGCCGCCGCGATCTACTTCGCCCTGGCGCTCCTCTACTTCCTCCCGGCGTTCCTCCCGGGGCGGCACATCTTCGGGACCGACTACACGCAGTCGAGCTACTTCTACTACGACTTCATCTCGCAGCGCACCGCCGAGGGGCGGCTGGCGCAGTGGGTGCCGTACGTCTACGGCGGCGTGCCGTTGTTCTCCAACGCGGGGAGCACCTTCTACCCCCTGCGCTGGGTCGCCGACTTCCTCCTGCCGACGACGAAGTTCTTCCCCCTCCTCTTCTGGTTCCAGTTCGGGGTCGCGGGGGTGGGGATGTACCTCCTGGCGCGCGAGCTGGGGTGCCGGAAGTGGGTGGCGTTCGTGGCCGGGCTGGCGTACCAGTGGACGGGGATCCTCACCTCGTGGGTCTACGCGGGCCACGACGGGCGGATCATCGTCGGCACCTTCGTCCCCCTCTTCTTCTACTTCATCCACCGCGGGGTGCGGACGGCCTCCCTCGCCCCCTTCGCGGGGCTGGCGGCCACGACGGGGTTCGTTCTCCTCTCCTTCCAGATCCAGAACGCCTACTACCTCCTCCTGGCGGGCGGGATCTGGGCGGTCTACTGCCTGGTCCGCCTCCGGGAAGGCCGAAGCGCGGCGGCGCTGGCGAAGGCGGCGGCGCTCGGCGTCCTGGCCATCGGCTTCGGCTTCGTGGTGGCGTCGGTCAACTTCCTCCCCTTCCTCGACTACGTGGCGGCGTCGCCGCGCGGGGCCACGGGGGGGCGCGGCTACGAGTTCTCGACGTCGTTCTCCATGCCCGCCCGCGCCATCCTGGGCCTCGCCGTCCCCGAGCAGGTGGGGGCGACGATCCAGAACGAGGCGGGCGAGTACGTCTTTCCCGTCTACCGCGGCGAGAACGGGTTCCGGCTCCACACCGAGTACGTGGGCGCCACCGTCCTCCTCCTGGTCGCGCTGGGGGCCTACTACGCGCGGCGGAACCGGTACTTCTGGTTCTTCGGCGGGCTGGGCTTCTTCTTCCTCACCCTCTCGCTGGGCGGGAACACGCCGCTCTACCGCCTCTACTGGTCGGTCCTCCCCGGCCTCAAGCGCTTCCGCGCGCCCGACCTGGCGTACTTCATCCTCGCCTTCTCGCTGGTGGCGATGGCGGCGCTGGCGCTCGAGCGGCTGGCCGAGGTGCGCGCCGCGGCGGCCCGGCGGCGGCCCGGCGCCGCGGAGGAGGGGGACTCGCCGCGGATGGTGACGACGATCGTGGCCGGCGTGGTCGTCCTCGCCGTCCTGGGCGCCGGGGTCCTGGGCGCGTCGTCGGCGGCGATGGCGGAGGGGACGGTGGGGCTCACCCCCGCGATGGGGTGGATGCGCTTCGCGCTCTTCGCGGCGGCCGCCGGGGCGGTGCTCTGGGCGTGGATGGGCGAGCGGCTCACGGCGACGGGCGCGCTGATCGCGCTCTCGCTGGTGACGACGGCCGACCTGTGGGTGATGGGGAAGAAGTTCTTCCAGACGGTCCCGGGCCCGGAGGAGATGTACGCGGCCGACGACGTGGTGGGCTTCCTCCAGAGCCAGCAGGCGCAGGGGCCCTTCCGCGTCTGGCCCCTTCCGCAGCAGAGCAACTGGCCGCCGCTGCGGAACTACCCCATGCACTTCGGGATCGAGCAGGCGGGGGGCGAGCACGGGAACCAGCTCCAGCGCTACAACCAGTTCGTGGGCGCGGGGGAGCAGGTCTTCGTCGACTGGCACAACCTGGGGGCCGACCCGCGGTTCCTCGACGCCGACAACGTCCGCTTCCTCATCACCTCGGCGCCGATCGAGGGCGTCCCCTTCCTCCGCGAGGTGCACCGCGGGAGCGCGCTGGTCTACGAGAACGCCAACGCCCTCCCCCGCGCCTGGCTGGTGGGCGAGGCCATCGAGGTCGCCGATCCGGACTCGACGCTCGCCGCCCTCCAGTCGCCCCGGTGGGACCCGCGCCGCAACGCGGTGGTGGAGACGGCGCGCCCCCTCGGCCTCCCGGCCACCCCGCTCCAGGGCGGCGCGCGGGTGACGCGGCACGAGCCCGACGAGGTGACGGTGGCGACGGAGGCGAACCGCCCGGCGCTCCTGGTGCTGGCCGACAACATGTACCACGGGTGGACGGCGACGGTGGACGGGCGGCCGGCGGAGGTGTACCGGACCAACCACACCTTCCGCGGCGTGGTGGTCCCCGCCGGGCGGCACGAGGTGCGCTTCCGCTTCCACTCGGCCGAGCTCCACACCGGGTTCGCCATCTACCTGGCGTCGCTCGGGCTCCTGGGGGCGTACGGGCTCTTCCTCCTCGTCCGCTCGCGCCGGAGGCGGCCGGTGGAGGCGGAGCCCGCGGCGGCGGCGGGATGAAGGTCTCGCCGGGGGTGAGGCGCGCCCTCACCCTCCTCCTGGTCGCGGCGGCGGCGTGGTACCTCTACGACGCCATCGCCGACAACCGCCAGGCGCTCGTCGACTTCGACTGGCGGGTGCGGCCGGGGCTCGTGGCGGCGAGCGTGGCCGCGCACGTGGCGGTGCTGGCGTGGGGGGTGTGGGTGTGGAGCCGCGTGCTGCGATTCTTCGAGCACCCGCCGGTGGGGCTGGGGATGCTGCTGCGGATCTGGTTCCTCTCCAACCTGGCGCGCTACATCCCCGGCAAGGTCTTCCAGTTCCTCGCCGTGGCCCAGCTGAGCCGCGCCGCCGGGCTCTCCGGCGCCGTCCTCCTCACCTCCATCGTCGTCCACACCGGCTTCGCGCTCCTCTCCGCGATGCTGATCTCGGCGTGGACGCTGGTGGGGCCCTCCTTCCCCACCCTCCCGGCGGCCTGGATCGGCGCCGCGGCGACGGTGCTCGCGATCCTCTTCGTCCATCCCCGCTTCCTGAACGCCGCCCTCGGCGTCCTCCCGCGGCTCCTGGGGCGCGAGGTGATCCGGTGGAACGGCTCGTGGACCGACGGGATCGGCGTCCTCGCGCTCTCCGTCGTGAGCTGGGCGTTCTACGGCGTGGCGTACTGGATGCTCCTCGCCTCGCTCGCCGCCGTCCCCGCGCGGGAGATCGCGATGCTCTCGGGGGTGAACGCCTTCTCCTTCGTCGCCGGGTACATGGCCGTCGTCACCCCCGGCGGGCTGGGCGTCCGCGAAGCGGCCATGACGCGCCTCCTCCTCCCCCTCGTCCCCGAGAGCGTCGGCGCCGTCCTCTCCGTCGCCTCGCGCCTCTGGACCATCGCCGCCGAGCTGGTGGGCGGCGCGCTCACGCTGCTGCTGGTGCGGCGCGCCGTCGCGCACGGGGCCGCCGTCGAGTCTTCGC
>DATACF010000273.1:0-2823 GCA_036259235.1 Longimicrobium sp.
GCCCGCGGAGGGAGCCTCGCCGGAAACCCCACCCGGCGAGTCTCCCTCCGCACATCTTTTGGGGGACTTACCGCTCCCTCCCCTTCCGTCCGCTCGTCGCGATCCTCTTCGCGTCCCCCGCGGTCTCACCAGATCTCGCGAGGCGGTGTGCAGAGCAGGCGCCGAGAGGCAGCATCCGGGAGAGGAACGCCCGCGTTCCACCGTGGAACCAGAGGCGGAGATGAGTATCGAAATTTTTCGAAGAGGCCCCTTCGGTCCTTCGCCTGGTCAATCCGCGTCCCGCCCGCCGCGTCCGTGCCGTCAAGCATCGCAAACCACGTCATCAGGAGGGTCGGCACGGAAGCCGGCCCCTGCTCCACATCCCCCCGATTACGCAGTTGGCACGGCCTGGGCGAGCCCGAGACCCCGATCGTGGGCGAGATCGATTGCACCATCCGATGTGCGCCTCCCCAGAAAGCCGAATGGCGCCATCAGAGTGCAATGATCCGGAACTCCGGATCGTGGCGGAGGCGTAACGAAAGGTTGCAGCGCGGCGCGGCCGCCGTGTGTCCACGGATCGGGGAAATGCGGGCGCGGCATGGAAATGCGCGAAATGCTTGACCGGAGGAGGGAGCGGCGCCGATACTGCTGGTACGCTTTCCCGTAGCAGGGACCCACTTCCGGGACGCCCGTCACGCCGGCTCTCCGCCCTCGCGGCCGAACGCACCCGTTCCGGCCGTGGGCGGAAAGGACCGTCACGATCCGCCGCCCGGGCCCACGCGCCCGCCGGCCCTCCACACCCCACTCCCCTCCAGGTCCCCATGCGATTCGATCGTGGTGCCACCCCCGCGGGCATGGCTCTCGTGGCCGTCGCCCTGCTGGCCGGATGCGCGGCCGCGCAGCGCTCCGGCGCCCGCCCCGCGTCCGGCTCCGTCGGCCAGAGCTGCCAGTACGACACCATCAGCGCGCGGCGCCACGGGATGCAGCCCTTCCGCAACCCGCCCGAGATCCGCTCCCGCAACGGGCGGATCGACACCACGCTGACCGTGCAGTACACCGACCCCCGCACCACCAGCCTCGGCGGGTGCCCGCTCACCCTGCGCAGCTACAACGGCGCGCTGATCGGCCCCACCTTCCGCGTCCGCCCCGGCGACACCCTGGCCCCGCTCCTCGACAACCGCCTCCCGCGCGAGAGCCCGCGCGACTCGGCGCAGCAGTACCAGCAGGAGTACGGGGCCGCGTTCATCGACATGGTGCCGTACACCTTCAACACCACCAACCTCCACACCCACGGTCTGCACGTCGCGCCCGGCGGCAACAGCGACAACGTCCTCCTGGCCATCTCGCCGCAGACCCACCTGAAGTACGACATCCGCCTCCCCCGGAACCACACCCGCGGGAGCTACTGGTACCACGCCCACGCCCACGGCTCCACCGCCGTCCAGGTGGGGAGCGCCATGGCCGGCGGGCTGGTCGTCGAGGACGACCCCGACTCCATCCCCCCCGCCCTCCGCGCCGCCAACGCGGGCGAGAAGCTGCTCGTGATCCAGACGATGCTCTACGACACCACCGGGCGCGCCGAGGACATCACCGCCTTCTTCCCCGACCCCGGCAACGGCCGCAACCCCGCGTGCGACTCGGGCGGGAGCGACTGCACCTGGCAGGGGAGCAACCGGCGGATCACCATCAACGGCCAGATCGTCCCCGTCATCACCATGCGCCCGGGCGAGGTGCAGCGCTGGCGCCTCCTCGACGGCTCCTTCCGCGAGACCATCGGCTTCCGCGTCGTGGGGCACGACCTCCACGAGATCGCCACCGACGGGATCTACACCGGCCGCGTCGACACCTGGAAGGACGGGCAGGACCTCGTCCTCTACCCCGGCTACCGGAGCGACGTCCTCATCAAGGCGGGGGCCCCCGGGATCTACGAGGTCCTCGACGACTCGGCGGGAGGGGGGCACGTGACGCTCCGCGGCGTCTTCGAGGACCCCAACCTCATCGCCATCCTCCAGGTCCAGGGGACGCCGGTGGACATGAAGCTCCCCACCTCGGCCGAGATGGCGCCGCTCGCCCCCTTCCGCGGGGTCGACCTCTCGACGCAGGCGGTGCGCACCCAGGAGGCGGTCTTCAAGCTGGGGAGCTCGCTCGACTCGCTGGACAACCGCAACTCGTTCCAGATCAACTACGAGGCGTTCGAGGAGAAGCGCGTCCGCTACCTCCAGCTCGACAGCGTCGACATGTGGTCGCTGACCACCGTGGGCGACCCGCGGTCGCTGCACCACCCCAAAGGCGGCGTCCCCCCGCTCCCGCACGTCTTCCACATCCACATCAACCCCTTCCAGGTGCTGCGCGCCGGGCCCGACGGCGGCCGGCAGTGGGTGTGGAAGGACACCCAGATCGTCCCCCAGGGCGAGACGGTCAACGTCTGGACCAAGTACGAGGACTTCACCGGGCAGTTCGTGATCCACTGCCATATCCTCGACCACGAGGACCTGGGGATGATGGAGGTCGTCGAGGTGGTCGATAAGCTCCCGCTCCCCCACCCGGGCGAGAGCGGCGCGCCGGACCGCCGCCGCGCGGGCCACGGGCACGGCCACGCCCACGCCGCCCCGGCCCCTTCGCCCACGCCCCCGGCGGGCTCCGGGACGCACCGGCGCTGAGGAGACCCCGAGAATGAGCGAGAACACGCCCACGCGCTGGGAGCGCGTCCGGCAGATCCTCGACGCGGCGGCCGGGGCCAGCACCGCCGACTACGGCGGCGTCGGGCGCCCCTGGCGCCTCCCGCTGGCGCGGCTGGAGACGGTGGATGTCTACGGGGTGCGGATGATCGCGCCCCCGCAGGCC
>DATACF010000274.1:0-9472 GCA_036259235.1 Longimicrobium sp.
CGAGCTGGCGCGGCTGGAGCGCGAGCTGGCGGCGCTCCGGCACGCGACGGACGGGATGGGGCTCGACTTCGTGCACGTGCAGAGCTCCGTCGTCCCCGCGTGGGGCGGCGCCGGGGCGGCCGGGGCGGCGGCGGCGTACGCGCTGGTCGACGCCTGGGCGCAGCGGGCGGCGGCGGAGGGCGCGCGGTGGACGAGCGTCGGGTGGGACCGGTGGCGGGTGGAGGGCGCGGGCGAGGACGCGGAGGCGATCTCCCCCGCGGAGGGCGCGCGGGCCTTCGGCCGGGTGGCGGCGCTGGGCGGGGAGCCGCGGGTGATCGTCAGCCATCGTGACCCCGCCAACCCCACCGCGAAGCCCGCCGCGAGGCCGCGGGACGGGGCGGAGGAGACGGCGCAGCACCCGCGGCCGGAGCTGCGGAACGACTACCATCCGCCCACGAGCCCGGCCGAGGAGCGGCTGGTCGGCGTCTGGCGGGAGCTGTTCGGCCTCCGCGAGGTGGGGGTGCGCGACAACTTCTTCCAGCTCGGCGGGCACTCGCTCCTGGGGATGCAGGTGATCACCCGCATCCGCGAGATGTTCGACGTCGAGCTCCCGCTGGCCGCCATCTTCGAGGCGCCCACCATCGCCGGGCTCGCCGAGATCGTCGGCGAGGTGATCATGGCGGAGCTCGACGAGATGAGCGACGAGGAGGCGCTGGACCAGCTCGAGAGCTCGGCCGGCGCGGACGCCTCGCCGCACCTCCTCCTGGCCTCGCTCGACGGGCTCTCCGACGAGGAGCTCGACCGGCTCCTGGCGGGCGAGGCGGAGAGCGGGAGGGTGGCGTGACCGCCGCCGAGCCCGCCGCCCTCTCGCGCGCCGAGAAGGAGGAGCGCCTCCGCCGGCTCCTGGCCGAGCGGATGGGGAGGGCGCGCACCGCCCCGGCGTCGTTCGCGCAGGAGCGGCTCTGGGTGCTGGACCGGATGGACGGCGCGGGGGCGGCGTACAACCTCCTGGTGGGCTTCCGCATCCCCGGCGCCCTCGACCGCCCGGCGCTGGAGCGCGCCCTGGGCGAGCTGGTGCGCCGCCACGAATCGCTCCGCACCACCTTCGCCGAGGAGGACGGGGCGCCGGTGCAGGTGATCGCCCCCTTCCGCGGCTTCTCGCTCACCGTCGAGGACCTTCCGTCCGCGGACACGGCGACGCTCCGCCGCGTGGCCTCGGAGGAGGTGGCGCGCCCCTTCGACCTGTCGGCGGGGCCGCTCTTCCGCGCGCGCCTCCTCCGGCTGGGGGCGGAGGAGCACGCGCTCTTCCTGGGGATGCACCACATCGTCGGCGACAGCTGGAGCTCGGTGGTGATGGCGCGGGAGCTGGCGAAGCTCTACGCGGCCTTCCGCGAGGGGCTCCCGTCGCCCCTGCCCGAGCCGGCGCTCCAGTACGCCGACCACGCGGCGCGACAGCGCGAGCGGCTGCGGGGGGCGGGGCTGGAGCGGGAGCTGGCGTACTGGCGCGAGCGGCTGGCCGGTGCGCCGGCGCTCCTGGAGCTGCCGACCGACTTCCCCCGCCCGGCCGCGCGGACGTACCGGGGCGCGTCGGTGCCGGTGGCGCTGGGGCGGGCGGTGGTGGAGCCGCTGGAGGCGCTGGCGAGGGCCGAGGGGGCCACGCTCCACATGGTCCTCCTGGCCGCCTTCCAGGCGCTCCTGGCGAAGTGGGCCGGGCGCGGCGACGTGATCGTGGGGATCCCGACGGCCGGGCGCGGGCGGCGCGAGCTGGAGGCGCTGGTCGGCTTCTTCGTCAACACGGTGGCCGTCCGGACCGACCTCGCCGGCGACCCCACCTTCCGCGAGGCGCTGCGGCGCGCGCGGGCGGCGGCGCTGGGGGCGTACGCGCACCAGGAGGTCCCCTTCGAGCGCGTGGTGGCGGCGCTCCGGCCCGAGCGGTCGATGGGGCACACGCCGGTCGTCCAGGTGATGCTCGCGCTGGAGGTCCCCCTCCTGGCCGAATCGGACCTCACGGGGTTCCGCGCGCTCCCGCTGAAGCTGGAGGCGGCGACGAGCAAGTTCGACCTCACGCTGGCGCTGGAGACGCGGAAGGACGGCGTGGGCGGGGTCCTCGAGTACAGCACCGACCTGTGGGAGCGGAGCACGATCGAGCGCCTCGTCGCCCATCTCGCGCGGATGCTGGAGCAGGCCGGGCGCGACCCCGACGTCCGTCTCTCCGCGCTGGAGCTGATGGAGCCGGAGGAGCGGCTCCGCGTGGTCGACACGTGGAACCGGACGGCGACGGCGTATCCTTCGGAATCGAGCATCCCCGCGCTCTTCGAGCAGTGGGCGGCGCGGGCGCCGGAGGCCCCGGCGGTGGTCTACGGAGATGAATCGCTCACGTACGGCGAGCTGAACGCGCGGGCGAACCGGCTGGCGCGCCACCTCGTCCGCCTGGGCGTCGGCGCCGAGGCGCGGGTGGGGGTCCACCTGGAGCGCGGGGTGGAGATGGTCGTCGCCATGCTCGCCGCGCTCAAGGCGGGCGGGGCGTACGTCCCCCTGGAGCCGGGGTATCCGGCCGAGCGGCTGGCGTTCATGCTCGCGGATTCCGGCTCCGTCGTTCTGATCACGCAGGCGTCGCTGCGCGGGGCGTTCGACGTTCCCCCCGCCGTTCGCGTGGTGAGCGTGGACGGGGACGACGCGGCGCGGATCGCGGCGGAGGACGCGGAGAGCGTGGACGGCGGCGCGTCGGCGCGGAGCCTGGCGTACGTCGTCTACACGTCGGGGAGCACGGGGACGCCGAAGGGGACGGGCGTGGAGCACCGGGGCGCCGTGCGGCTGGTGCGCGAGACGGACGCGGCGCGGATCGGGCCGGGCGATCGCGTGGCGCAGGCGTCGACGCCGTCGTTCGACGCGGCGGCGTTCGAGATCTGGGGCGCGCTGCTGAACGGCGCGGCGCTCGTCGGCATCTCCCGCGAGGTCGTCCTCTCGCCCGACCGGATGGCGGCCGCGCTGCGTGACGGCGGCGTGACCGTCGTCCTGCTGACGACCGCGCTCTTCAACGGCATCGCGCGCGAGCGCCCGGACGCCTTCCGTCCCCTGCGCGCGGTCCTCTTCGGCGGCGAGGCGGCGGAGGCGGACGCGGTGCGGGCGGTGCTGGAGGCCGGCGCGCCCGAGCGGGTGGTGAACGTGTACGGACCCACGGAGAACGCCACCTTCAGCAGCACCCACACGGTGGGCGAGGTGCCCGCGGGGGCGCGGACGGTCCCCATCGGCCGCCCCAACTCCAACTCCACGGCCTACGTCCTCGGCGCGGCGCTGGAGGTCCTCCCCGTGGGGTATCCGGGCGAGCTGTGCGTGGGCGGCGACGGCGTGGCGCGCGGCTACCTGGGCCGCCCCGCGCTCACGGCCGAGCGCTTCGTCCCCGATCCCTTCTCCGCGGCTCCCGGCGCGCGGCTCTACCGCACGGGCGACCGGGCGCGGTGGCGGCCCGACGGGACGCTGGACTTCCTGGGGCGGCTCGACGGCCAGGTGAAGGTCCGCGGCTTCCGTGTCGAGACCGGCGAGGTCGAGGCGGCGCTCCGCCGTCATCCCGCCGTCTCCGACTGCGCCGTCGAGGCCCGCGCCGACGCCTCGGGGACGCTGCGGCTGGTGGCGTACGTCGTCGGCTCCGCAGACGCGGACGCGGACGGGCTCCGCGCGCAGCTGCGGCGGACGCTGCCGGACTACATGGTCCCCTCCGCCTTCGTGGCGCTCGACCGCCTTCCGCTCACTACCAACGGCAAGGTGGACCGCGCCGCGCTCCCCGAGCCGGAGGCCACCGCGGCCGAGTACGTGGCGCCGCGGACGGAGGCCGAGACCGCGCTGGCGCGGATCTGGGCCGAGGTGCTCCAGGTGGAGCGCGTCGGCGTCGAGGACGACTTCTTCGCGCTCGGCGGCCACTCGCTGCTGGCCATGCGCGTCGTCTCCCGCGTCCGCGAGGCGCTGGGCGTGGAGCCGACGGTGCGCGCGTTGTTCGAGGCGCCCACCCTGGCGGAGCAGGCGCGCGCGATCGAGGCGCTGCGGGGCGCGAAGGCGGCGGATGCGTCGATCTCGAAGGAAGCGGCGGATTCGACGGAGGCGTCGTCGTCGGCTGGAACGATCGCGGCCGAGGCGGCATCGACCGGGACGGCATCGGCCGAGATCGTATCGGCCGAGACGCGGTCGGCCGATGCGGAGGATGCGATCCCGCTTTCGTTCGCGCAGGAGCGGCTGTGGCTGCTGGACCGGCTGCGGCCGGGGAGCGCGGTCTACAACGTCCCCGCCGGGGTGCGGCTGGAGGGCCCGCTCGACCGGGAGGCGCTGGAGCGGGCGCTGGGCGAGATCGTCCGTCGCCACGAGGCGCTGCGGACCACCTTCCACGAGCGCGGCGGCGCGCCGGTGCAGGTCGTCTCGCCCTTCGCCGGCTTCACGCTCCCGGTGGAGGACCTGTCCGCACTTTCCGAGACGGAGCGCGAACATGCCGTGCGCCGCCGGGCCCGCGAGGACGCGGCGGAGCCCTTCGACCTCGCCGCCGGCCCGCTCTTCCGCGCGCGGCTCCTCCGGCTGGGCGACGAGGACCATGCCCTCCTCCTCTGCCTCCACCACGGGGTGACGGACGGGTGGAGCATGGGCGTCCTCTTCGGCGAGCTGGGCGCGCTCTACGCCGCTTTCCGCGAGGGGCGCCCGTCGCCCCTTCCCGAGCTGGAGATGCGCTTCGCCGACTACGCCCGGTGGGAGCGCGAGCGGCTGTCGGGCGAGTCGCTGGAAGGGCTGCTGGCGTACTGGCGGAAGACGCTGGCGGGCGCCCCCGCGATCCTGGAGCTCCCCACCGACCGTCCGCGCCCGGCCGAGCAGTCGTACCGCGGCGCCGACCTCCACCTCCGCCTCCCGGCCGGGCTCCCGGAGCGGCTGGGGACGATGGCGCGCCGCGAGGGGGCCACGCTCTACATGGTCTGCCTCGCCGCCTTCCAGGCGCTCCTGGCCCGCTACGCCGGGAGCGACGACGTGGTGGTGGGCTCCCCCGTCGCCGGGCGCACGCGCGACGACACCGAGGGGCTGATCGGCTTCTTCGTCAACACCGTCGCCATGCGCACCGACCTGGGCGGCGACCCCACCTTCCGCGAGCTGCTGGCGCGCGTGCGCGACGTCGCGCTGGAGGCGTACGACCACCAGGAGCTCCCGTTCGAGAAGCTGGTGGCCGAGCTCCAGCCGGAGCGCTCCTTAAGCCACTCGCCCCTCTTCCAGGTCCTCTTCTCCCTCCAGCACGGGGCCACCTCCCGGAGCGGGCTCCCGGGCCTGCGCACGCGCGGGGTCGACACGGTGATGGAGGTCGCCAAGTTCGACCTGACGCTCGTCCTGATCCCCCACGCCGAGGGGATCGGGGGGACGCTGACGTACGCCACGGACCTCTTCGACCGCGAGACCGCCGAGCGGATGGTCCGCCACTTCACCCGCGTCCTCGAGCAGGTCGCCGACCGCCCCGACGTGCGCCTCTCGGCGATGGAGCTGCTGGACGACGCCGAGCGGCGGCGGGTGCTGGAGACGTGGAGCGGGTCGGACGCGCCGTATCCCACCGGCCGGTGCATCCACCGCCTCTTCGAAGCGCAGGCCGCGCGCACCCCCGGCGCCGTGGCGCTGGCGCACGACGGCGAGCTGCTCACCTACGCGGCGCTGAACGCGCGCGCCAACCGCCTCGCGCGCCACCTGCGGCGGCTGGGCGTGGGGCCCGAGACGCGCGTCGGCGTCCTCCAGCCGCGCGCCCCGGAGCTGGTCGTCTCCCTCCTCGCCGTGTGGAAGGCCGGCGGCGCCTACGTCCCGCTCGACCCGGCGTGGCCCGCCGAGCGGGTGGCGTTCATGGCCGCCGACTCGGGCGTGCGCGTCCTCCTCGTCCGCGGCGAGACCGCCGGCGCGCTCCCCGCCGCGGAGGGCGTGCGGATCGTCGACCTCGACGCCGCCGCCGCGGAGGTCGCGCGGGAGGGCGGGGAAGAGCTCGACGGCGGCGCGGAGGCGCGCAACCTGGCGTACCTCATCTACACCTCCGGGAGCACCGGCGTCCCGAAGGGGGTGGCGATCGAGCACGAGAGCGCCGCCGCCATGCTGGCGTGGGCGTGGGAGCTCTATTCGGCCGAGGAGCTGGGGGGGATGCTGGCGTCCACCTCCATCTGCTTCGACATCTCCGTCTTCGAGCTCTTCGCGCCGCTCACCCGCGGCGGGCGCGTGATCCTGGTGGAGAACGCGCTGGCCCTTCCGCACTCGCCCCACGCGGCCGAGGTGCGGCTGGTCGACACCGTCCCCTCTGCGATGGCCGCGCTGTTGGAGACGGGCGGCCTCCCGGCGGGGGCGCGGACGGTGAACCTGGCGGGCGAGCCGCTGGCCCAATCGCTGGTGGACGCGCTCTACGCGCGGGGGGTGGAGCGGGTCTACGACCTGTACGGGCCGTCGGAGGACACCACCTTCAGCACCTGGGCCCTCCGCCGCCCCGGGGGCGCCGCCACCATCGGCCGTCCGCTCCCGAACACGCGGGCGTACGTCCTCGACGCCGCGTTCCGCCCCGTCCCCACGGGGGTCGCGGGCGAGCTCTTCCTGGCGGGACGCGGGGTGACGCGCGGCTACCTCGGCCGCCCCGCCCTCACGGCCGAGCGCTACCTCCCCGACCCCTTCGGCGACGGGGGGCGCCTCTACCGCACGGGCGACCGGGTGCGGTGGCGGGCCGACGGGACGCTGGAGTACCTGGGACGCCTCGACCAGCAGGTGAAGGTCCGCGGCTTCCGCGTGGAGCCGGGGGAGATCGAGGCCGTCCTCCGCCGCCACCCCGGCGTGGCCGCCTGCGCCGTCGCGGCCCGCGCGGAGGGCGCCGACCGGCGGCTCGTCGCCTACGTGGTCGGCCCGGCGGGGGCGGACGAGCTGCGGGCGCGCCTCCGCGCCAGCGTCCCGGAGTACATGGTCCCAGGCGCCTTCGTCCGCCTCGACGCGCTCCCCCTCACCCCCAGCGGGAAGATCGACCGCCGCGCCCTTCCCGCGCCCGACTTCGCGCCGGAGGAGGATCGTTCGCCGGAGGCGCTGACGCCGGTGGAGGAGGTGCTGGCGGGGATCTGGGCCGAGGTGCTGCGGGTGGAGCGCGTGGGGCCCGGCGACCACTTCTTCCACCTGGGCGGGCATTCGCTCCTGGCCACGGTGGTCGTCGCCCGCGTCCAGGAGGCGCTGGGCGTCCGCCTTCCCCTCGGCGAGCTCTTCGCCGCGCCCACGCTGGCCGAGCAGGCGGCGCGGATCGAAGCGCTCCGCCGCGCGGGGGCGCCGGCCCTCCCGCCGGTCGTCCCGGTGGGGCGCGACGGGCCGCTCCCGCTCTCCTTCGCCCAGGAGCGGCTCTGGTTCCTCGACCGCCTCCAGCCGGGGAGCGCGGCCTACAACGTCCCCGTCGCCGTGCGGCTGGCGGGCGCGCTCGACGCGCGGGCGCTGGAGCGCGCGGTGGGCGAGGTCGTCCGCCGCCACGAGGTGCTGCGGACCGTCTTCCGCGAGGTGGACGGCGCGCCGGTGCAGGTCGTCCGGCCCTTCGCCGGCTTCTCCCTCCCCGTGGAGGAGGTGGCGGACGAGGCGGAGGCCGCCCGCCGCGCCGCGGAGGAGGCCGCGCGCCCCTTCGACCTCCAGGCGGGCCCCCTGTTCCGCGCGCGGCTCCTCCGGATCGCCGCGGACGACCACGTCCTGGCCGTCACGCTCCACCACGCGGTGAGCGACGAGTGGAGCTTCGGCGTCCTCTTCCGCGAGCTGTCGGCGGCGTACGCGGCGGCGGCGGGGGGATCCGCGCCGAATCTCCCCGAGCCGCCGGTGCAGTACGCGGACTACGCGGTGTGGAAGCGCGAGACGCTCTCCGGCGAGGCGCTGGAGCGGCAGCTCGCCTACTGGCGCGGCCGGCTTTCCGGCGCCCCCGCGGTGACGGAGCTTCCGTCGGACCGGCCCCGCCCGCCGGTGCAGACCCACCGGGGCGCGCGGGAGTCGTTCGCGCTCCCGGCCGAGCTGCTGGAGCGGCTGGAGGCGGTGCGGCGGGCCGAGGGCGTCACCCTCTTCATGGTCCTCCTGGGCGCGCTCCAGGTGCTCCTGGCGAAGTACGGCGACGCCGACGACGTCGTGGTGGGGACGCCCATCACCGGCCGCACGCGGCACGAGGTGGCGGAGCTGGTCGGCTTCTTCACCAACACCCTCGTCCTCCGCACCGACCTCTCCGGCGACCCCAGCTTCCGCGAGGTGCTGCGGCGGGTGCGCGAGACGGCGCTGGGCGCCTACGACCACCAGGACGTCCCCTTCGAGCGGCTGGTGGAGGCGCTCCAGCCCGAGCGCGCGCTGGGCCATTCGCCTCTCTTCCAGGTGATGCTCGTGTTGGGCGACGCGGGTGGGCCGGGGCTCGACCTCCCCGGCGTCGAGGTCCGCCGCTTCGGCGGGGGGACCGACACCAGCAAGTTCGACCTGATGCTGGGGCTCACCCCCCACGCGGGCGGCCTGGCGGGGTCGCTGGAGTACAGCACCGACCTCTTCGACCGCGCGACCGTCGCGCGGATGCTGGGGCACCTCCGCCGCGTGCTGGAGCAGGCCGCCGCCGACCCCGGCGCGCGCCTGTCGAGCCTGGAGCTGATGGACGAGGCGGAGCGGCGGCTCGTCGTCGACGAGTGGAACGCGACGGAGGCGGAGGTGCCGGCCACCGCCTGCGTGCACCACCTGGTCGAAGCGCGGGCGAGGCGGACGCCGGACGCCGTCGCCGTCGTCCACAATGGCGAATCGCTCACCTACCGCGATCTCGACCGGCGGGCGAACGCGCTGGCGCACCGGCTGGCGGCGCTCGGCGTCGGCCCCGAGACGCGGGTGGGGATCTGCCTGGAGCGCGGCCCGGCGATGATCGTCGCCGTCCTGGCGGTGCTCAAGG
Organism: Longimicrobium sp.; assembly: GCA_036259235.1. Taxonomy (GTDB): domain Bacteria; phylum Gemmatimonadota; class Gemmatimonadetes; order Longimicrobiales; family Longimicrobiaceae; genus Longimicrobium. The sequence goes on from DATACF010000274.1 coordinate 8,888, forward strand.
CGGGGGGCGCGTACGTCCCGTTCGATCCCAGCTACCCGGTGGCGCGCCTGGCCTTCATGGCCGCCGACTCCGCCGTCCCCGTGCTGCTGACGCAGGACTCGCTGCGGGATGCGCTCCCCGCGCTGGACGGCGTGCGGGTGCTGCACGTGGACGGGGACGAGGACGGGGACGAGGACGCTCGCGACGACGCGCCGGCGACGGGCGTGGGCCCCGCCAACCTCGCCTTCGTCCTCTACACCTCCGGCTCCACGGGGCGGCCCAAGGGGGTGGCGATGCCGCACGCCGCGCTGGTGAGCCTGGTGGCGTGGCATCTTCGGGACGACGAGGCCCCGCGCCACACCCTCCAGTTCTCGTCGCTGAGCTTCGACGTCTCGTTCCAGGAGATCGCCGCCACGCTGGCTTCCGGCGGCACGCTGGTGCTGGTGGACGACGCCCTCCGCCGCGACCCGCGCGAGCTCCTCCGCTACCTGGCGGAGCACCGCGTGGAGCGGCTCTTCCTCCCCTTCGTGGCCCTCCAGTCGCTGGCGGAGGCGGCGCGGGGGTAGCGCGCTCCGCGCTTTCCGGAACGAAAACCGGCCCCCGGGA
>DATACF010000275.1:0-5577 GCA_036259235.1 Longimicrobium sp.
GCCGGCGCCCCTTCGCGTCCCGTCCGACCGGCGGCGTCTACCGCTGCATCGCCGCGACGCGGACGACCGGGGCGCCGATGGCGATCTCCGGCTCGCGGTCCGGGAGCGGGACGTCGGGGCCCAGCGCGACGCGGACGGCGGCGGCGGGGGCGCGGGGGCTCGCCAGCCGGGCCAGCACGGGCGCGGGGTCGTGCCCGGCGGCGCGCAGCTCCTCGCGGACGCGGGCGGCGTAGCCCGTGCCGGCGCGGGCGTAGACGTCGGGGTGGAGCGTCACCGAGTCGCCGGCCACCTCGGTGAGCCGGTACTCGATCCGCACCCGCACGCGCCCGGCGAGGGCGAGCTCGCGGGTGGCGCGGGGGTTGTCGGCCAGCCGCTGCACGGTCTGCTCGGCCACCGGGGCGCCGTCGGCCTTCAGGACCAGCCGGGCCAGCTCCATGACGTCGGCGTTGCGCATCCGGATGCACCCGTGGCTGGCGGGGCGGCCCAGACGGGCCTCGTTGCGCGCCGGGGTGCCGTGCACGTAGTAGTCGCGGAAGAGGTGCATCTTCACGCGCCCCATCGGGTTGCTCCACCCGGGGCCGGCCGGCTTCTCGTCGCGGGCCCACGCGGCGTCGGGGGGCGTCCACGAGGGGTTCCAGACCATCCGGCGGATGCTGGCCTCGCCGCCGGGCGTGGCGTGGCGCGACGTGCCGACGGACACCGGGTACGAGCGGATCCGGGCGCCGCCCTCGAAGACGTCGAGGCGGCCGGCGGGGATGTTGACGACGATCTCCATCCCGCCCTGCGCGGCGGCGGGGGCGGCGGCGAGGGTGACCAGGACCAGCGCGGGCACGACCGGCTTTATCGAGAACATCTTCGGGTTTCGGGTCTGGCGTTGCGGTCCGCCTCGAGCGCCTCCGGTCCTGCCGGGGCGTGGGGTCCGCGGGGCCGGGGTCGCTGTCCCGGCATGGGGCGGGATTACGAGAAAGATCCCCGCCGTGTTTCACCCGCCGCCGCAGCGCCGGGTGGACCAAGGCGGCGAAGGCAATCCGGATACCTCCCGCGGACCGCGCGGGACGCCCGTCGTAACTCGTTGATGGGGTGGCTCTTGAGGGAAGCGCCCCGCGGAGGGGTGGGGCACGGGTTCCGGCGGATGCGGGACGCGCGCGCCCCGGCTGGGTCCGGCGTGTCCCGAGCTGGCGTGGGAAGGCGGCGGCGCCCGCGCGGGATGTCGTTTCGGGACGGGGACGGCAGATGCGAAGCGGCCCGAGAGAGCGCCGATCGCTCTCCGGGGCCGCCTTCGCCGTTCGACCGCCGTCCGTCAGGGGGCGCTGGTCGGCGCCTCCGGCATCGCGGCCGTGCTGTCGGCCATGCTGGGCACCGGCGCGGCATCGTGGCTCGCCTCCTCCCCGCCGCCGCCGCACGCCGCCAGCCCCAGCGCGGCCGCGGCGGCCAGGACCCGGATCGTCTTCATCGTCCCCTCCACGCTCAGCGTTCTCCCTTGCCGCTCTTCCCGCTCCCGCCGCCGCCCGACCCGGTCTCGTCGTCGGAGCCGGAGCCGCCGCCGGCCACGACGCGGATGGGGACGGGGTTGGGGATGGGGACCTCGACGCGCTCCGTGCGGTTCGAATGCACGCGGCTGTACCACGCCTCGTCCTTCCCCGCGCCGCCGGCCTCCATCACCATCCGCGCCAGCTCGACGGCCACCGAGTTGGCGACGCGGATGGAGCCGTGCGACTCGGCCTTCCCCAGCGACTCGGGCTCGTTGGTGCCGTGGATGGAGCGCGGGGCGTCGTAGACCAGCTGCGCCCGCCCCAGCGGGTTGTCGGGGGCGCCGGCCTCCTTCTTCTCCTCGTCCTTCGCCCACTCCTCCTCGGGCGGGATCCACTCGGGGTTCCAGATCACCTGCCCGATCGTCCACTCGCCCGTCCGCGTGGGCCACTCGCGCGTCCCCACCGCCACGGGGTGGGTCGCCACGCGCTGGTCGCCGCGGTAGACGTGGAGCTCGCGGTCGGCCACGTTCACCTCCAGCCGCAGCTCCGGCGGCGGCGGGGCGGGCGGGGGCGGCGGCGCGGGCGTCTGCGGCTGGGCGGAGAGCTGCGCGCCCTGCGCCTGGCCCGCGTTGTCGCCCCCCGCGGCCTGCTCGCCGTCGTCGCCGTCGCTCACCACGCACCCGCCGAGCGCGAGCCCCATCGCGACCACCGCCGCGCCGAGCGACCTCTGAAGCATTCGTCTCATCCGGATCTCCTTCCCATGACAAAGATTGCGCACCCGCTAAGCAAGCAGCGTGCGCGGATCTCGTCAGGGCGGCCGTCTCCTTCGCTACGGATGCACCGATGGGCCTCTCGCAGGGGGCACAGAGGACACAGAGAGGATCGAGTCGCACCCGAAGCTCCCTCCGTGTTCCCTGTGCCCCCTGTGAGAGTCTGATGGAAAGCTTGAGGAAGAGATGAAAGCGGAGGGATCACACCGGCTCGGCCCGCTGGATGCGCGCCGCCAGCTCGACCGTCTCGGCGTCGGGGTCGGCGCCGAGCTCGTCGTCGAGGAGGGCGAGGAGGCGCTCGTACTGGCGCAGCGCCCGGGCGCGGTCGCCGCGGCGGGCGAGGGCGAGCATGAGGGCGCGGTGGGCGCCCTCCTCCAGGTCGTCGACGGCGAGGACGCGCTCGAACGCCTCCACCGCGCGGTCGAGCGCGCCGGATTCGAGGAGGAGCGTCCCGAGCGCCGCCATCCCCTCGACGTAGCGGAGGCGGAGGCGGTCGCGGATCTCCAGGTGCCAGTCGCCCGCGGCCGCGTCCTCGAGGAACTCGCCTCGCCAGAGCCCCAGCGCCGCCTCCAGCCTCGCGATCCGCGCCGCGGGGTCGCCCGTGTCGCGGAGCGCCGCGCGGAGCTCGCCCTCGAAGAGCGCGGCGTCGAGCTCCACGCCCCGCTCCGGGCTCACGCGGTAGCGCTCGCCTTCCACCCCGATCCAGCCGGGCGCGCCGAGCGCCTTGCGGAGGTGGTGGAGGGTGACGTGGAAGTTGTTCTTGACCTGCGCCGCCGTGGCGTCGGGCCAGAAGACGAGGCCGATCTGCTCGCGCGTGCGCCCCTCGGGGTGCGCCACGAGGTAGAGGAGGAGCTCGCGCGGGCGGGCGTGGCGCCAGGCGGCGGGGTCCATCGGCCGCCCCTCCAGCTCGATCTCCAGCGGCCCCAGCGCCCGCACCCGGAGCGCGGGCGCCCGCTTCGCATCGGGCGATCCCGCGGAATCCGTCGAAGACGCGCCGGCCGACGGCGCTCCCTCGACCGGATCGGCCGAGATCGCGTACGCCACCGCCTCCTCCAGCGGCATCGCCTCGCCCTCCGCCCACGCCCGCTCCCACGCGTCCGCGGAGAGGCGCGAGCGCGCGTGGGCGAGGTTGCGGTCGTGCTGCGGGCGGTCCATGGGCGCGTGGTGGGCGCCGAGGGCGGTGAAGAGCGCCTCGGCGGCGCCGAAGAGGCGGGCGGCGCGCTCCAGATCTCCCGCCACCGCCGCCACGCCGGCCAGGTCGGAGAGCTCGGAGGCCACGCCGTAGCGGTCGCCCAGGGCCCACGCGGTCTCCAGGCTCTCGCGGAAGCGCGCCGACGCCCGGCGCCAGTCGCCCCCGCGGTGGGCGATGCGGCCCAGGTTGCCGAGGAAGACGATGGCGCCCCCGGCGTACCCGGCCTCGCGCGCCAGCGCCAGCCCCTCCTCGTAGAGCGCCGCCGCGCGCGCGTCGTCGCCCCGCAGCTCGGCCACGGCGCCGCGGTTGTTGAGGATGACGCCCATCCACGCCCGGTCGCCGGTGTCGCGCGCCAGCGCCCAGCTCTCGTCGTAGAAGCGCTCCGAGCCCTCGAGGTCGCCCTGCTCGAACGCCACGCTCCCCAGCCGCCCCAGCGTCCGCGCGGTCCACTCGGGGTGCGGGAGGGTCCGGCAGAGGGCGAGGCATTCCTCGAAGAGCCCCTTCGCCACCGCCCAGTCGCCCTGCACCGCCGCCATGTTCCCCGCCCCGAAGAGCGCCACCGCCCGCGCCCGGGGCGGCGCCTCGCCGGGCACGGCCAGCGCCTCGCGGATCCACCGCCGCCCCTCGGCCATGTGGCCGCGGAGGCGCCAGAAGAGGGAGAGCCCCGCCGCCAGCCGGGCCGCGATTTCCGCGTCGCCCCCGTCCACGGCGCGGCGGAGGGCGGCGCGGAGGTCGTCGTGCGCGTGCTCCAGCCGCTCGAGCCACCCGGTGGCGGGGACGGCGCCCACGATCGGCTCGCACTCCTCGGCCAGCGCCAGGAAGTACGCCGTGTGGCGCCGTTCGACCTCGCCCGCCTCCCCGCTCTCGCGGAGGCGCTCGCGCCCGTACTCGCGCACGCTCTCGAGGAAGGCGTAGCGCGCCTCCCCCTCCCCCGGGCGGACGGCGAGAAGCGAGCGGTCGACCAGCGCGGAGAGCGCGTCGAGGACCTCCCCTCCCTCCAGCGGCGCCCCCGCGCACACCCCCTCGGCGTCCTCCAGCGCGAAGTCGCCCGCGAACGTCGAGAGGCGGCGGAAGAGGACGCGCTCGCGCTCGGCCAGGAGGTCGTGGCTCCAGTCGATCACCGCCCGGAGCGTCCGGTGGCGGGGGACCGCCGTCCGTCCGCCCGTGCCCAGGAGGCGGAAGCGGTCGTCCAGCCGCGCCGCCAGCTGCGCGGGCGAGAGGACGCGCACCCGCGCCGCCGCCAGCTCGATGGCCAGCGGGAGCCCGTCGAGGCGCCGGCAGAGCTGCGCCACGGCGGCGGCGCCGGCGTCGGTGAGCGCGAAGCCGGGGTCCACCCCCCGCGCCCGCTCCACGAAGAGGCGCACCGCCTCGGACGCGCCCAGCTCGGCGGCGGTCGCCGCGCGCTCGGGCGGAAGGGAGAGCGCGGGGACGAGCCACGCCCGCTCGCCGCCCACCCCCAGCGCCTCGCGGCTGGTGGCGAGGATGCGCAGGGACGGGCAGGCCCGCAGGAGCGCGTCGGCCAGGCGCGCGCAGGCGTCGACCACGTGCTCGCAGTTGTCGAGCGCCAGGAGGAAGGGACGGTCGCCGACGACCTGGACGATCCCCTCCAGGGTGGAGCGCGCGCCCACCTCCTGCACCCCCAGCGCGGCCGCCACCTGGGGCGCCACCCCCTCGTCGCCGCGCACGGGGGCCAGCTCCACCCACGCCACCGGGGGCCCGCCCTCGCGGGCGAAGCGCGCGGCCACCTCCAGCGCCAGCCGCGTCTTCCCGCTCCCCCCCGCCCCGGTGAGCGTCAGGAGGCGCGTCCCCTCCAGGAGACGCGCGAGCGCCTCCGTCTCGGCGCCGCGGCCGACGAAGGAGGTGAGCTGGACGGGGAGCGCGGAGAGGGGCGGGGCGGTCATGCGGGGGAGTATCCGCCGCTACCGGTCCGCCGTCAACCGTTTCCGCCCTCCTCCGCCCACTCCGCCACGACCTCCGCCATCCGCGCCGCCACTGCGAGCGGAGGGTCGTCGGGTGCGGCGCGGACGACCCTGCATCCGTCTTCGCCCTCCGCGACGCGGTCCCCGCCGCCCGGGCAGACGGCGACGCGCCCCACCCGCTCGGGGTCGGCGCGCGCGAAGGCGAGCGCGGGGGCGGCCAGCGC
>DATACF010000276.1:0-4036 GCA_036259235.1 Longimicrobium sp.
GCGGGGGGGGGGGGGCGATGCTGAACGTGGGGGAGGGGGGCGCCCCCGTGGCGCCGGACTCGGTGGCCATGAACCTCTTCCTGATCGGCGACGCGGGGCTCCCGGCGCCGGGGGGCGAGCCGGTGCTGGAGGCGCTGAAGGCCTCGCTGGCCGCCTCCGACACCACGCGCAACTTCGTGGTGTGGCTGGGCGACAACATCTACCCCCACGGCCTGGTCGACAGCACGCTGGCGGAGCACCGCGAGAACCGGCGGATCCTCGACGCGCAGATCGAGGTGATGCGGGCGACGCGGACCCGCGGGGTCTTCGTCCCCGGGAACCACGACTGGCACGCGGGGTCGCCGCTGGGCTACGAGACGATCCTCCGCCAGCAGCGCTACATCGACGCCAACGGCGCCGGGGTGGCGGAGATGCTCCCCAAGGGCGGATGCCCGGGCCCGGTGGTGATGGACTTCGAGGGCCTCCGCGTGATCTTCATCGACACGCAGTGGTGGCTCCACGGCGACCCGAAGCCGGTGGGGGCGCTGGCGGCGCACTGCCGGGCGCGGAGCGAGCAGGAGGTGATCGACTCCCTCCGCGTCGACCTGGCCACGGCGGGGGAGCGGCGGACGGTGGTGGTGGCGCATCACCCGCTGGTGTCGGGGGGGCAGCACGGGGGGTACTTCGACTGGCCGACCTACCTCTTCCCCTTCCACCCGTGGGCGCGGATCGGGGGCGCCTTCGCCCGGCAGGACGTCTCGGGGCGCGAGTACCGGAACCTGCGCGCGGCGATGGAGCGCGCCTTCGCGGCCGACCCGCCGCTGGTCTTCGCGGCCGGGCACGAGCACAACCTCCAGATCCTCCGGCGCTCCCCGGCCGAGTACCAGATCGTCAGCGGCGCGGGGATCTACGGGCACCTGACGGCGGTGCGCGCCATCACGGGGACGCGCTACACCCGCGCGGCCAGCGGCTACGTGGTCCTCTCCATCCTCGTCGACGGACGGGTGCGCGTCTCGGTGCAGGTGGTCGACGCCCAGGGGCGGGCGACGGAGGACCACTCGTCGTGGCTGGAGACCGACCGCTTCCCCTCGGTGGAGGCGGCCGACAGCGCCCGCCGCGCGGCCACGGTCACCCCGGGAGGGAGTGAATGAGCGGAACCGGGCGGACGGCGCGGGGGACGATGCTCGCCCTGGCGGCGCTCCTCGCGGGAGGGGCGCCGCTCCGCGCGCAGGAGGCGACGCGGGTGACGGCGGGCCCCGAGTACCGCGCCGGGGGGCTGAAGGCGGCGCTCCTGGGGCGCGACTACCGCGACCTGTGGACGACGCCGGCCACGGTGGAGGTCCTCGACCTGGGGACCTTCGCCGGGGGGCTGACCCCCACGGAGACCGGCGGGGGAAACCAGACGCTCTCCCTGCGCTTCCGCGGCGCCGACGGGCGCGAGTACGCCTTCCGCTCGGTGAACAAGGAGCAGGGGCGGGGGCTGGGGGAGGCGCAGCGGGGGACGCTCCTCCAGTCGGTCCTCCAGGACCAGGTCTCCTCGCTCGTCCCCGGCGGGCCGCTCGTCTCGGACGCGCTGGAGACGGCCGCGGGGATCCTCCACCCGGGACAGCGCCTCTTCGTGATGCCCGACGACCCGCGCCTCGGCGAGTTCCGCCAGGAGTTCGCGGGGATGCTGGGGATGATGGAGGAGCGCCCGGACGAGGGGGCCACCGGCGACCCCGTCCTCCGGCGGGCGGCGAAGATCGAGAGCGGCGAGGACTTCTTCGAGGAGTACGCGGAAGGTCCCACGCACCGCCTCGACTCGCGCGCGTACCTCACCGCGCGGCTGGTGGACTTCCTCTTCAACGATTGGGACCGCCACGAGGACCAGTTCCGCTGGGCGCGCTTCGACACCGCCGGGGTCCACCTCTGGCGCCCCGTCCCCCGCGACCGCGACTACGTCTTCGTCGACTACGACGGGCTCCTCCCGGGGCTGGCCCGGAGGGTGATCCCCAACGTCCTCCGCTACAATCCGCACTACAAGGGGGCGCTGCGGGGGCTGACGATGAACTCGGAGCCGGTCGACCGCCGCCTCCTCTCCGACCTCCCCCGCGGGACGTGGGACTCGACCGTCGCCGCCCTCCAGGCGCGCCTCTCCGACGCGGTGATCGACGACGCCCTCCGCCGCCTCCCGCCCGAGTACCTCCCCCTCCAGGGGCCCGCGCTGGCGGCGACGATCCGGGCGCGGCGCGACCGCCTCCCCGAGATCGCGCAAGGGTTCTACCTCCTGGTGAACCGCGAGGCCGAGATCTTCGGGAAGGAGACGGCCGACGCCGCCGAGGCCGAGCGCTTCCCCGACGGCGGCGTGGAGGTGCGCCTCTTCGGCGCGGGCGCGCGCGAGCCGTACTTCGTCCGCCGCTTCGAGACCGCCGAGACGCGCGAGGTCCGCATCCGCTTAAGCGGCGGCGACGACCGGGCACGCGTCTACGGGACGGGCCCCGAGGAGATCATCGTCCGGGTGATCGGCGGCGACGGCGACGACGCGTACGCCGACGAGACGCGGGGCGGGCACGCGGTGGCCTTCTACGACCACCGGGGCGCCGACCGCTTCTCCACCCGCCCGGGGACGCGGGTGGACCGGCGCGAGTACGAGCCGCCCCCCTTCGAGCGCGGCGGCGGGCGCACCCCCCCGCGCGAGGGGGGGATCGCCGTGTCCCTCCTCTCGCAGACGGCGGCGTGGAAGCTCCACGCGGGGCCGGTGGTGGGCGTGGGCCCCAGCGCCACCCGCTTCGGCTTCCGGCGCTTCCCCTACGCCACGCGGAAGAGCGCGCGCCTCCTCTACGCGCCGCTGCACGACCGCTTCGGGGTCGAGGCGTACGCCGACTGGCGCTACCAGACGGTCCTCGACCACTTCGACGTCCGCGCCCGCGTCTCGGACCTGGAGGCCAGCGGCTTCTACGGCTACGGGAACGACACCCCGGAGACGGACGACTTCAACGACGGCCGGGTGTGGGAGCGGCAGGCGGCGGTGGAGCCCACGTACCACTTCGTCTCCTCCCCCCGCGCCCGCTTCTGGCTGGGGGCCACGGCGCGGTGGAGCGACCCCGACGCCCGCGCCGGGACCCCCGCCGGGCTCTCCGGCGTCCTGGGGACGCGCGAGCTCGCCCTCGCCGGGGCGCGCGCGGGCTTTCGCTTCGACCGGCGGGGCCCGGGGACCTTCGTCACCCGCGGGTGGACGCTGGAGGCGGCGGTGGGCGGCTACCCCTTCCTCTTCGACGAGGGGGAGAAGGTCGGCGACGCCGTCCTCGCCTTCGCCGACGCGCGGGCGCTGGGGACGGCGTACCTGACGCTGGGGGGCGGGCCCACGCTGGCGCTGCGCGCCGGGGGGCAGCGCGTCTGGGGGAGCTTCCCCCTCCAGTACGCCGCCTTCCTGGGCGGCTCGCCCAACCTCCGCGGCTTCCCCACGCAGCGCTTCGCGGGGGACGCGGCGGTGCACGGGAGCGCGGAGCTCCGGCAGCGGCTCTTCCGCACCGAGCTGGTCCTCAACGGCCACGTGGGCGTCCTGGCCCTCGCCGACGCGGGGCGGGTGTGGTACGACGGGGAGTCGGACGGCGACTGGCACACGGCGCTGGGGGGCGGCGCCTTCTTCACCGTCCTCGAGGGCGGCCCCACGGTGACCGTCACCTACGCCCGCGGCGAGCGGGGGATCGCCTACCTCTCGCTCGGCGTCCCCTTCTGACGCCGATGCCCCGCTCCTTCTTCCCCGACGAAACGGTCCCCCGTCCCTCCCCGGCCGACGGGGAGGGGCGCGCGGTCCGCCTCGACGCCCCCGACGCCGCCACCCTGGAGCGGATCGCCACCGGGATTCTCCCCGGCGGGCTGGAGGGGGAGCCGCCGCGGACCGTGCTCTTCCGCGAGGTCTACCACGACACCCCCGAGGGCGGCCTCCGCCGCCGCGGCGCCACCGTCTGCGTCCGCGTGGAGGAGGACGGCGCGCGCACCCTCTCGGTGGAGCTCCGCGACCCCGACGAGCACGAGCCGGTGCGGCGCGCCTCCGAGCGGGTGGAGGAGGGCGGCG
>DATACF010000277.1:0-5249 GCA_036259235.1 Longimicrobium sp.
AGGGACTTCTCGCCGACCGCCGCGGCGAGCGCCTCCATCTGGCCGGGCGCGAGGGTGAAGCCCCAGGTGCGGATCGTCCCCACCGCGGCCTCCGCGCTCCCGCCGAGGGCGGCGAGGGGGGCGTTGATGGCGAAGTAGACCCCCGGCTCCAGGACGCCCGCCGCCACCATCGCCATCACCCCGACGAACGACTCCATCAGCATCCCGCCGTACCCCACCAGCCGCGCGTCCGACTCCTTCGTCAGCATCTTCGGCGTCGTCCCCGACGCCACCAGCGCGTGGAAGCCGCTGATGGCCCCGCACGCCACCGTGATGAAGGCGAAGGGGAAGAGCTTCCCCGCGAAGACCGGCCCGGTGCCGTCCACGAACCGCGTCAGCGCCGGCATCCGGATCTCGGGGAGGGTCAGCAGGATCCCCGCCGCGAGCGCCACGATCGTCCCGATCTTGAGGAAGGTCGAGAGGTAGTCGCGGGGGCAGAGGAGGACCCACACCGGGAGGACCGAGGCCACGAAGCCGTACCCCGCCATCAGCCACACCAGCGTCGTCTTCTCGACCGTGAAGAACGCCGCCAGCGCCGGGGCGTCGGCCACCCACTTCCCCGCCACGGTGGCGAAGAGGACGAGGACGACCCCGATCGCCGACGCCTCCCCCACCTTCCCCGGGCGGAAGCGGTGCATCCACCACCCCATCAGGAGCGCGATGGGGACCGTGCAGGCGATGGTGAAGAGCCCCCACGGCGAGTGTGCCAGCGCGTTGACGACGATCAGCGCGAGGACGGCCAGGAGGATCAGCATGATCGAGAAGACCGCCACCATCGCCGTGAGCCCGGCCACGGTGTTGATCTCCTCGCGCGCCATCTGCCCCAGGCTCTTCCCGTCGCGCCGCATGGAGGCGAAGAGGATGACAAAGTCCTGCACCGCCCCCGCCAGCACCACCCCCGCGATCAGCCAGAGCGTCCCGGGGAGGTAGCCGAACTGCGCCGCCAGCACCGGCCCCACCAGCGGCCCCGCCCCCGCGATCGCCGCGAAGTGGTGGCCGAAGAGGACCCAGCGGTGGGTGGGGACGTAGTCGACGTGGTTGTCGAGGCGCTCGGCCGGGGTGGCGCGGCGGTCGTCGAGCCCCAGCACCCGCGTGGCCAGGAAGCGGGCGTAGAAGCGGAAGGCCACCAGGTAGGTGCAGACGGCGGCCACCACCAGCCAGGCGGCGTTGATCGTCTCGCCGCGGTGGAGCGCCAGCGTGCCGAGCGCCACGGCGCCCGCGGCGGCCACCAGGAGCCAGGCGAGGCGGGGGAGGATCTTGCGCATGCGGAAAGCGGAGGAGTCGCGGTGCGGAGGACGGACGGGCGTCCGCTCGGGGGGTGCGTGGACACGATAACATATCCTCTCCCGCCGCGCGAAGGGAGGCTCGCCCGCGGGGGCGCCGGCGCGGCGGTATAGGGGCGGCCGGGCGCTCCCGAGTCGCCACGACGGAGGGGAAACGCCTGTCCCTCGCCGAACGGGCCGCGCACGAGGAGACTTCGGGTGCGTTTTCTAAATTCTTTCGGGGGAGGGGATTGACCGCCACCGCGCCCCCTCTCCATAATCACTCACCCATACCGCCCCTTTCTGACGGCGAGAGACCCCGCGCGCGCCCGCATCCCCTGCGGAGCCGCCCGCGGGCCGGCCCCCGGCGCCCCGCGCGCCACACGCGTATCGACCCTCATCCGCGTACGCACATGCCGGGACACGTCCTGAAGCTCCCCAGCCGTACCCCCGTCCACCCCGGCGCCGAGGCGGGCGACGACCCCTTCGCCCCCCCGCCCGAGACGCACCGCTTCGCGGCGCTCGCCGCCGACGCCGCCTGCCCCGTCCTCCTCACCGGCGAGACGGGGTCGGGGAAGACGCACCTGGCGCGGCTGATCCACGCGCTGGGGCCGCGCGAGCGCCGCCCCTTCGTGCGGGTCAACTGCGCCGCCATCCCCGAGCACCTCTTCGAGCGCGAGATGTTCGGGCACGTCCGCGGCGCCTTCACCGACGCCCGCGAGGGGGCCGCCGGCTTCCTGGAGGCGGCCGACGGGGGGACGCTCTTCCTCGACGAGGTGTCCGAGCTCTCCCCCCGCGTCCAGCCCAAGCTCCTCGCCTTCCTCGAGGACGGCGTCTTCCGCCGGCTGGGCTCCACCCGCGAGCAGCGCGCCGACGTCCACGTGGTGGCCGCCACCAACGCCGACCTGGCCGAGATGGTCCGCCGCAAGGAGTTCCGGCAGGACCTCTTCTACCGCCTCTCGGTGCTCCGCTTCGTCGTCCCCCCGCTCCGGGAGCGCGACGACGAGATCCCCGCCCTCGCGGAGGCCATCCTCCGCCGGGTGGCCCGCCCGGGGGCGCCCGTCCCCGAGCTCTCGGAGGCCGCGCTCCACCTCCTCCGCCGCTACCCCTGGCCGGGGAACGTCCGCGAGCTCGAGAACGCCCTCCGCGCGGCGTGCGCCCTCTCGCGCGGCGAGACGGTCCACCCCTTCCACCTCCCCCCCGAGGTGCGCATGGGGGCCCTCCCCGGGGGCGGCCCCCGCCGCGACGAGGAGGCGGCGCCCGCCCCGCCGCGCTACGCCGCCCCCCCGGACCCCGCGCACGAGGCCCGCGCCATCGCCGAGGCGCTCGCCGCCGCGGGGGGGAACAAGACCCACGCCGCCCGCGCCCTGGGAATGGCGCGCTCCACCCTCTGGGCCAAGCTCCAGCGCCACGCCGGCTGAAGAGGACCGCCGTCTTCGTCTCCCCCGGAACGCCATCCACCCCGCACCCGCAGACACCGCATGTCCACCGCCGCCCCGCGCCCGCGCCGCCGCCCCCGGGCGCGCCTCTTCACCAACGTCATGCTCGCCCTCCCCGTCCTCGCCACCCTCGCCTGGATCGGGTGGGTGGTGGTCTTCGGCGGGGCCGAGGCGCGCGAGATCTACGAGAGCTTCCGCGTCAAGGCGGGGGCCCCCGCGCCGAACTTCGCGCTCCGCGACGTGAAGGGCGAGGCCACCACCCTCCGCCGCGTCACCGGCGACGTCCCCACCCTGGTGGTGGTGATGGACCCCAGGTGCCCCCACTGCCACACCGAGATCGAGTCGGTGCGGAGCATCCTGGCCGAGCTCCGCGGCGGCGCTCCCCGCGTCGTCCTCGTCTCGGCGGGCGACAGCGCCACCCTCCCCGAGGCGGCGGCGAAGTACCCCGAGCTCCCCCTCTACGACGACTACACCGGGGCGCTCGACCGGCTGGGGCTCAAGATGGTCCCCGCCCTCTTCACGGTGCATCCCGACGGCCGCGTCCGCGACGTCCGCGTGGGCGTGCAGACCCCGCAGTACCTCCGCAGCGTCCTCACCACGCTCTCCCCGCGGGGCGCGTGACCCCTTCGCCCTTCCCCCAACCCGGCGCACGGCCCCGATGAGAACGTTCCGATCCGTCGCGGGGGGCGCCCTCCCCGCGCTCCTCCTGGCCGCGCTGGCGGCCTGCGACTCGTCCAGCGCCGCCCCCCGCGGCGCCGTCTCCGCCGGCGTCCTCCCGGGCGCCGAGCTCGACGTCCCCGGGTGGACGCTGGAGCGCCTCGCCCGGATCGAGGGCGAGAGCGACGACCCCGACGCCCTCCTCTACAACGCCGGGAGCGTCGCCTCCGGCCCCGACGGGCGCCTCTACGTCCTCAACCACGGCGACGCCCGCGTGGCCGTCTACGACGCCCAGGGGCGCTTCGAGGGGGCGCTGGCCAAGAAGGGGAAGGGGCCGGGGCAGCTCACCTCGCCGATGGGGGTGGCCGTCCGGGGCGACACGGTCTACGTCCTGGAGACCGTCCCCGCGCGCCTCCTCCGCTTCCGCCGCGCCGACGGCGTCTTCATCGACAACGTCGACCTCCAGGCGAAGCGGCTGATCCCCCTCCAGCTCGCCGTGGCCCCGGACGGGCGGATGGCGGTGGAGTTCCACCAGGCCGTCGTCTCCACCGACGACAACCGCGCCGCCCGCCCCCTGGTGGCGTGGGTCGACCCCGCCAGCGGCGAGGTGACGCCGGTCGTCGAGCTCGACAGCGTGGTGCGGATGCGCGCCAACACGAAGAGCTCCGGGGGCGGGTCCCGCTCGGCCATCGGCGCGCCCCCCTTCTCGGCGAAGCCGGTGTGGACCTTCGACGGCGCGGGCGACATCCTCTTCGGCAACGGCGCCGAGTACGCCGTCTGGCGGATGCGCGGCGGGAAGCGCGAGCTGGCCTTCCGCGCCGAGGCCGAACAGCTCCCGGTGACCGCGGAGGACATCGAGCAGTACACCGCCAACAGCTACGCCTCGAAGCTGGGGGCGAAGCTCGAGTTCCCCGACCGGAAGCCCTTCTACGCCGGGCTCAAGGTCGACGGCGAGGGCGACGTCTGGGTCTTCCGCCACGGCTTCGGCGGCGCCGGCACCTGGGAGATCCGCCGTCCCGACGGCACCAGGCGCGGCGAGCTCCGCCTCCCCTCCGGCACCCGCCTCCTCCGTCTCGACGGCGACACCGCCTACCTGGTCCAGCGCGACGAGATGGACGTCGAGTCCCTGGTCCAGGTCCGCGTGAAGAAGAGCTGAGCTTCTCTCTTAGCAGTGACACGAAAAGGACGCGGAGGCCTCGGTGCGCCTCCGCGTCCTTTTTCGCATTCCCGTCGTTTTACGGCCTGGCCTCTCACAGGGGACACAGGGGGCACAGAGGAGCCCTCTGTGTCCCCTGTGCCCTCTGTGTGAGGCCAAATCCCTGACAGCCGGTCTCACGCAGAAGAGCAGAGGAAGCAGAGAACCCCTCTGCTGTCTCTGCTCTGTCTGCGTGAGACTTCGCGGTCGGGGAGATGGGGAATGCACCGGGGGCGGCGGTGTTCGATCACCGTTCAAACACCTCCCGGCGTTCGACCGGAGCGGTTCGCGGCGGATCGGGAAAACACGGGAAAGCACGGTGGAACAAACACTTGGAAGCGGGAAGGAAGCGGCGGGAAGCGTGGCATCGCCCGTGCCTTCTACGACCCCGCTGTTTTCCGCAGATCACCCACCCTACCACGGAGGAGTCGTCCCATGATCAAGCGTCTCGCCGCCAGCCTCGCGCTCAGCCTGGGCATGCTGCTCGCCGCCAACCCGGTGATGGCCCAGATCATCCACTGCACGGGCTGCACCTACGAGGGCACCTTCATCGACCGCAACGGCGACGCCTGGCTCGTCTTCACCTGCGACGAGTGCCACGAGGACGTGCTGGCGTGATGACGGCCCCGGACACCGGCGGCCGAGCAAGGCCGCCGG
>DATACF010000278.1:0-2328 GCA_036259235.1 Longimicrobium sp.
CGCACCTCGGCGGCGTCGCCGAGGCGCGGCTCTCGCCCGACGGCGGGCGGGTGGCGTACGTCCCCACCGGCGGGGGCGGCCTCTTCGTGGCGGCGCTGGGGGGCGGCGGCACGCCCGTCGCCCTCGACGGGGGCGGACGGCAGCAGGTGCGCTGGTCGCCCGACGGGAGCCGGGTGCTGGCCCGCCGCCCGGACGGGACGTGGGTCCTGGCGCGCGCGGACGGGTCGGCGCCCGCCGCGACGGTGGCGGTCCCCTTCGGGAGCGCCTTCCAGGACTTCTCGCCCGACGGGACGCGGATGCTCTTCCTGACCGCCGGGACGGCGCCAGCGGTCCTCGTCGCGCACGTGGACGGCGGAGTCGCCCCCCTCGCGCTCCCCGCGGGGACGGAGCTCCAGCGCTATATCGCCGAGCTCCGGTGGCGCCCCGCGGCGCCCTGACGCCGGGGCCGCGCGGGGGGTGAAGACGAGCCGGCCGGGCGCGAGGGGCGCCCGGCCGGCTCTTTCGTTCGGGGCGCCGGTGTGCGGGCCCGGGAAAGGATCTCGCGTCTCGGATGTTGATTGTCTCGATACACGCGATTAGACTGGGAAGGTACCCGGCCTGCTTCCCCTCCGTCCCCCAGCCCGGAGCGCCTACCATGCCCCTCTCCGCGTCCCGCCGCCCCCGTCCGCTCGCCGCCGCCCTGGCCGCCGCGCTCGCCCTCGCCGCGGGCGGGTGCGACGCCGCGCGCCTCGCCTCCACCGAGCCGTCGCTGGGGGTCGGGGTGGAGGCGCCGGGGCGCCGCTCGCCCCCGGCGCTCCGGGCGTGGGTCGTCGCGGGCGACTCGCAGCGGGCGGAGGTGGGCTCGCGCCTCCCCGCGCCGGTGGTGGTGCGGGTGATCGACACCGCGAAGCGCCCCCTCGCCGGCCACTGGGTGCACTTCCGCGCCCTGAACGGCGGCGACTCCCTCTCGGCCGACTCGGCGCGCACCGACGCCGCCGGCGAGGCCCGCGTGGAGTGGACGTTGGGGAGGTCCGCCGGACCGCGCCTGATGGTCGTCCAGACGCGGGCGAGACGCACGCGCGCCCTCGCCGACACCGTCTCCGCCCACGGGGAGCCCGGCCCCCCCGTCCGTCTGAATTTCGGCGCGAGCGACATCCGCGACGGACAGGCGTTCCTGTTCGCGACGGTGCGGGACCGGTTCAGCAACTACGTCGAAGGGCTGACCGTGACGTGGACGGTGGTGGAGGGAGGCGGGCGCATCGACCCGCCGTCGGCGCTGGCCAGCCCGCTGGCCACGGCGATGTGGACGCTGGGCCCGAGCGGGGTCCAGACCTTCCGCATCTCCGCCGGGGAGCTGAGCGGGACGCACTCGGTGACCCTCCCCTCGCAGGACGGCTTCCGCATCGCCGGGCTGGCCGGATGGAGCCCCACCAGCTACGGGCCCTCGCCGCGGGGGGTGATCCTCGTGGACCCCGAGACCGGCGACTGGAGCTGGAAGTCGGAGCCCGCCACCGGGTCGTACTCCAGCTACCACGAGCTCGCCTGGTCTCCCGACGGCGACTCGTACGTCTTCGTGAAGGACGAGTACTTCGATTTGAGCTACCTGTTCAGCGAGGTGGTGGGCGTCGGGCCCGTTTCCTCCTTTCCGCTGGGCTGCTCCTGCCTGATCGACGACCTGGCCTGGTCGCCCGACGGCGCCCTCCTCGCCGCGACGGTGGGCGGGGAGGTCAAGGTCGGCGGGAACGACGGCTCGATCCCCGCCCGGGTCCTCGGCGCCGGGGCCCGGCCGCAGTGGAGCCCGGATGGCGCGCGGGTCTTCTTCGTCTCGGCGAACGAGGTCCGCTCGGCGGGCCGGGACGGCACCGACCTCACGACGCACGTGCGCGGCGTCAGCGAGGCGACGCGGGGGTGGCTCTCGCCCGAGGGCGGACGGCTGGCCTACACGCCGCAGGGCGAGGCGGAGGTCTACGTGTCGGCGCTCGACGGCTCGGGCGCGGTCCGCGTCACCGAAGGGTGCGGGTGCGTCTCGCAGGGGTGGTCGCGCGACGGGCGCACCATTCTGGCGGTGGGAGGCGGAGGCGCCGGGCCGTGGCTGCGCGTGGCCGCGGACGGCTCGGGGACGACCCCGGTGGCCGTCCCGGCCGGGAGCCGTTTCCAAGACTTCTCCCCCGACGGGTCTCTCCTCTTCCTGCACGGCAGCAACGAGATCCTGGTGGCGTACGCGGACGGGCGGGTGGTGCCGGTGCCGTCGCCCCCGTTCCGCCCCAATTTCGTGGACGAGGCGCGCTGGCTCCCGGCGCCCTGAAGTCGCAGGGTCGCGGGGACACGAAGACGAGCCGGGCGGGGGCG
>DATACF010000279.1:0-7098 GCA_036259235.1 Longimicrobium sp.
CCGCCGCCGCCAGCCCGGCGACCGTGACGGTGGCCTCGGGCGCCACGGCGACCTCGAACTACACGGTGTCGGCCGCGCCCGGAGGCCGCCGGGGGATCGCGGTCCCGGCGGCTTTTCGTCCTTTACCGGCTCAGTGGCAGCTCGCGGCCGACACCGTGTAGTTCGAGGTCGCCGTGGCGCCCGAGGCCACCGTCACGGTCGCCGGGCTGGCGGCGGCGGTGAAGGTGAGCGTGTCGCCGTTCGAGAAGGCCAGGTCGGCCGCGTACCCCATGGTGTACGTCCCCGGGTTGGCGGCCATCGAGTACGCCCCGGTGGCGCTCACCGTCGCCGAGAGCGAGTCGGCCGCCGCGATGGCGCGGGGGACGAACCGGGTGAGGTCGATCGCGCCGCCGCCGCACGCCGGGAGCGTCAGCCCGCTGGCGAGCGCGACGGTGCCGGAGATCGTCCCGCTGGTCTCCGGCAGGGTGGCGGTGAGCGTCGGCCGCATGATCCAGCGCCCGGAGTTGCCGGCGCGGTGGAAGCTCTGGCTGACGTCGAAGTCCACGTTCAGCGTCGTCGTCCCGTCCTCCAGCTCCAGCTCGTCGCCGGGGAGCTTGACCTTGAAGCCGCTCTGGCAGGCGCTCGGCGTCTGCAGCTCGCCGTCGGCCTCGACCCCCGCGGGGAGCTCGGCGTCGTCGGTGGCGTAGACCTCGCCGCCGGCGGTGACGATGTACGCCTCGCAGACCACGAAGCGGAGCTGCGAGTACGTCCCCGCGGGGATCGGCTCGCCGCTGACCAGCGTCTCGAACGAGGAGGCCAGGGTGAGGAGGTCGATCCACTCGCCCGTCCCCTCGCCCGAGAGGACGACGCGCCCCGAGGTGCTGTCGGCCTCCGAAGTCCCCTGCAGGTAGATCTGGTCGACCTTCACCCACGCCTCCTCCACGTCGCCGGGGGCGTCGTGCAGGCGGATGGTCAGTCGCGGCGCGCCGCTCCCGGTGGTCGAGCCGCCGTCGCAGGCGGCCAGCGCCAGCGCGGCGAGGGTTCCAAGAAGCTTCCAGCCGTGGTTTCGCATCGGTCTCTCTCCTGTCTCTCGCGCCGGGCGTTCGGAAGCGCGGCGCGGTGGCGTTTTGTGGTTCCCCGCCCCGTCTGGTGCATCGTGGGGACAACCGGACGGCCTCCCGCCACGGGAGACTCCTGGCTTTGCGGCCCCGCCTCGCGGCGGGTGTGCCCTGTCGGGGATCGCTGTCCTTGTGCCGCATAGACGCGCGGCGGCCCCACCGCGTCACACCCGTTCCGTCCGTCGCGTACAAGCGCTTTCGCGGCAGGTGCTTCGGATGGGATCGGGAAAGCGGCGTGGGGCGGGAGGATCGGATGGAGAGGAGACTGCGGAGGAGAGGGGGAGAGAGCAGGGGAGAAGGTCGGGAGATGGGGATCACGCCTCGTCGGGCGGCACCCCCAGCCGCGCGACGTCGTCCGTCTCGGGGTCGAACACCTCGAACCCCGCCGCCCGCGCCAGCAGCCGCATGCTCCGGTCCGCGCAGATGATCGTGAGCGGCGTTTCGGGAACGCGTGCCTGGATCTCCAGCGCCGTTGCGACGTGGATCAGGTCGACGCTGCCAACTCCGAGTTTCCGGTGCTGGTCAGCGAGGTCGATGGCGGTCTCGATCGTGTCGTCCGTGACGGGCACTACGTTGTAACGCTGGTACGTCGCGTAGAAATCGGCGCGGATCTCCCTGTACCGCCGGGTTGTGATCTGCTGGTCTCGGAGCTTGTACGCGAAGGTGGCGAGCGTCTCCAGGGCGACGTGCTTCGAGAGGAACAGTTCCGTGTCGCCGCGTGCCAGTAGTCCACGAACCGACTCCGTCCCACGCTCCTCAACGTACGCCTTCACCAGCGCGCTGGTGTCCAGGAAGACCACGACGTTATCGGAACAGCCGAAGGAGGAACGCCAGCCAGCGCGGTCGTGGCCGGACCAGCTTCGGAAGCCCGTGCACGCGGAACGACTCCGTTGCAGGGCGAATTCCTGCCGCGACGAGGCGGTCCCATCGCTCCTGTGTGTGCGGCGACGTCGGCGGTCGCTGGCTGGGAATTTCGGTATCGAGACGGCTCATTCGTCTTCCTCCCACCGCTTCAAAATCGGGATTCGCTTCACGACGGGATCGGTCAACCGGATAAGGAACGCCAGCCATCTGGGCCGCTGGGGCAGAGGTTGATGATCCCGGGCCGGATGCGTTGCCGGCCGGACACCGAGCGACACCAGCCGGTCCCACTCTTCCTGCGAGACGGGCGACGTCGCCGGCCGCTCGCTCGGAATCTCCCTGCGCATTACGCCCTCCGCACAGTCCATAGTGGACATACAGAACGAAGATGCACGCGCGGAGAGCGGCTGTCAAGGTTTGTCCGGTTTGTCTTACTCCACCTCCTCCCCGAGGGTCATCCGGCGGTAGCTGTCGTAGCGGCCGAAGTCGATCTCGCCGGCCTCGGCGGCGGCGCGGACGGCGCAGCCGGGCTCGTGGACGTGGCTGCACGTGGGATAGCGGCACCCGCCCAGGAGCGGCTCGAACTCGGGGAAGTAGAACTGCAGGTTGCTCGTCTCCACCTCCCACAGCCCCAGCTCGCGCAGCCCCGGCGTGTCGGCCACGTACCCCCCGCCGTCGAGCGGGAGGAGCTGCGCCGTCACCGTGGTGTGGCGCCCCTTGTCGACCGCCTCGCTCACCTCCGCCACCCGGAGCCCCATCCCCGGCTGCACCGCGTTCAGGAGGCTCGACTTCCCCACCCCCGACGGCCCCGTGAGCGCCGACGTCCGCCCGCGCAGCGCCTCGCGGAGCGCCTCCACCCCGATCCCCGCCTTCGCCGCCGTGAAGAGGAGGCGGTACCCCGCGCGGTCGTACGCCGCGAAGGCGCGCCGCGCCTCCTCCTCGCCGACGAGGTCGACCTTGTTGACCACGATCAGCGGCTCGATGTCCGCGTCCGCCGCGATCACCAGGAAGCGGTCGAGCATCCGCAGGTGGGGCGACGGGCGCGCCGCCGCGAAGACGATCAGCACCTGGTCGACGTTGGCCACGATCGGCTTCGGCCGCGGCGCCTTCCCCGGCGCGCGGCGGGCCAGGAGCGTGCGGCGCTCGTGCACCCGCTCGATCGCCCACACCTCGCGCTCCCCCGACGCCTCGGGCGCCAGGTCGACCCGGTCGCCCACGACCACCTTCTCGCCCGTGCGCTCCTCGCGCTTCAACCGCCCGCGGAGCACCGCCTCCCGCACCCCGTCCGGCGTCTCGACCTCGTAGACCCCGCCCTGGGCGCGGAGCACCGTCCCGGTCAGCATTCCGCGCCCTCCCGCCGGGAACGCAAAAGGCACCCCTCCGGATGGAAGGGTGCCTCGGCGCGCGTGTGGACGCGTGCGGTCATGCGGCCGCGAACGAGGCCAGCGCCTCGCCCATCTCGCCCTCGCGCAGGCGCTTGAGCGCGCGGTCGCGGAGCTGGCGGATCCGCTCGCGGGTGACCCCCAGGATGTCGCCGATCTCCTCCAGCGTGTGCTCGCGCCCGCCCTCCAGCCCGAAGTAGAGGCGGAGGACCTTGGCGTCGCGCGGCTGGAGGGTGCCCAGCGCCTTCTCGACCCGCTCGCTCAGGAGCCGCTCCTCCACCTCGTCCTCGGTGACGATCGCCTCCTCGGCGATGAAGCGGTCCATCAGCTGGCTGTCGTCGCTGTCGCCGATCGGCGCGTCGAGGCGGATCTCGGCGGCGTTGAGCGTCTGCAGGCTCTCCACGATCTCCACCGAGAGCCCCGTCGCCTCCGAGAGCTCCTGCGGGCTGGGGTCGCGCCGGAGCTCCTGCTTCAGGCGCTCGCGCTCGCGGAAGATCTTCGCCAGGTCGGAGGCGCGGTTGAGCGGCACGCGGACCGAGCGCCCCTGGTTGGCGAGCGCCGACAGGATCGCCTGGCGGATCCACCACACGGCGTAGGAGATGAACTTCACCCCCTGCTCCGGGTCGAACTTCCGCGCGGCCGTCACCAGCCCGACGTTCCCCTCCTGGATCAGGTCCGAGAGCGAGACGCCGCGGTTCTGGTACTTCTTGGCCACCGAGATGACGAAGCGGAGGTTCGCGCGCACCAGCTCGTTGATGGCCGTCTCGTCGCCCTTGCGCGCGCGGCCGCCCAGCTCGATCTCCTGCGCGGGGGTCAGCAGCGCGTGCGTGCTGACCTCCTTCAGGTACTGGTCGAGGCTGCTCTGGTCCTCCGACTGGACGCTGAAGCCGGCGTCCAGCCGGGGCTGCTGCCGCTTGCGCTTCCGCGGAGTGCTGCTCGTCCTGCGCGCTGCCGTAGCCATGTCCCTCTATCGGTTCGTCTTCCGTGATCGGTCCGGAGGCATCGCTCGCCCGGCCCCGGCCCGTCCTTCGACGCGGCCCCCGGCGCCGCCGAAAGCGGGCCGGGAGAGGCCGCAGCCTGCAAACTCTCTGCCTGAAACGAAACCCGCCCGGCGCGTGGAGCGTCCGGGCGGGAAGGCGGGCCGTCGCGGGCGCATCCGTCGCGCCGCGTCTACCGTCGCCTTCCCCCGCCGCCCGGCATGCACGCGCCGAGCCGCCCCCGGTCGTTGCCGGGACGGAGCCGCTGCCTGCGTGCCGCCGTGAAGCTCATTCGGGTTCGTGCAAATGTTTCGGGGTGGACCGCGCCTCCCAGGCCACGGGTGGGGGGCGCACAAGGTAGCGGCGCCCCGGCGCGCCGTCAACCACCTCGTTCGGCTCCTCTTTGGGGTGCCGCGCCCATGGTGGAATACCGCCGGCGCGGCCCCAGGTTCCCCCCGCTTGCGGTCCGTTTCTGAGGCGCCCGGAGTGGACGGCCGGCGGGGTCGGACTCCGGCGCGCTACCCCTTCTTCCGGCGCCGGGCCAGGCGCTCCTCGCGGCGGGCGCGGCCGGCCTCGAAGCGCCGCTTCTCCTCCTCCGTCTCGGGGAGGACGGGGGGGACGCGCGCCGGGCGGCCGTTCTCGTCGAGGGCCACGAAGGTGGCGTAGCAGGTGTTGGTGTGGCGCTCCTGGCCGGTCACCGGGTTCTGGGCGCACACCTGGACCCCCACCTCCATGCTCGTCGTCCCCGCGAAGTTGACGCTCGCCTTGGCGACGACCAGCTCGCCGATGTAGATCGGCTCGTTGAACTCCACGCTGTCGAAGCTCTTCGTCACCACCGGCCGTCCGGCG
The DNA here is from genome assembly GCA_036259235.1 of Longimicrobium sp. GTDB lineage: Bacteria > Gemmatimonadota > Gemmatimonadetes > Longimicrobiales > Longimicrobiaceae > Longimicrobium. The sequence continues at coordinate 5,167 of DATACF010000279.1, forward strand.
TGCTTCATGGCGCAGAACGCCGCCGCGCGGTCGATGAACCCCAGGAGGACGCCGCCGAAGAGCGTGCCGGCCACGTTCTGGCTCTGCGGCTCGGCGAGGTCGGCGAAGGTCGTCTGCGACAGCCGCACCGGGCGCGGGACTTCCGGGTCCGGTGGCGGGGTGTTCAGGTAGATCTCCACCGGCCGGATCTGCTTGTTCGACATTCGGTTCGGTGCTCCGTCTGGCGTATGGGTTCGAGGACGGTTCGTCGCTCGTCCTGGCTTCGTTACGGCAACTTCAACTGCAACGGCGTACGGCAACTACGGATCCGGGCGTGTCCCTCCGCTGCGCTCCGGGCCGGGCTGCGGGCCGCGTAGGAAACGATACTACCGTTTCCAACGCGGCGAAGCCCCTGGCGGACTCCATGCACTCCTCGGCATCGCTTCGGATCGCGATTCCCTTCGCATTCCCCCCCGCCAGGGTCTTCGCCCTCCGGGCCCGCATCCCTCACGCAAATTCGCTTGAATACACCGAACTTCGATCGTGTTTCGACAGGCTTTCGTCGCATTCCGCAGGCTCCGCGGCGCCCCCTCCCCCGGCCCCTCCCCCGCTGCGCGGGAGAGGGGAGAACTTCACCCCGATCCGCGACCTGCGAGCTTTCTCCCTCTCCGTTGCTCGCCCCGCGCACCGATGCAAACAACCCTCTCCCAGAATTGGGAGAGGGTGGCGAGCCTGAGCGAGCCGGGTGAGGGCCCCGCGCGGAGCCCGCACCATGCTCCCACCCAGCCCACTAACGCACTAACGCACTAACGCACTTCCTCACCACGTCAGCACGATCTTCCCGAAGCTCCGGTTCTCCTCCATCCGCTCGTGGGCCTTGCGGATGTCGGCGAAGGAGAAGGTGGAGTCGACCACCGGGTGCATCCGCCCCGACGAGATGAGGGGGAGGACGGAGCTCGAGAACTCGCGGGCCAGGGCGATCTTCTCCTCCAGCGGGCGCGAGCGGAGGACGGTGCCGAAGAGGTGGATGCGGCGGCGCAGCAGGAGCCCCAGGTCGATCTCGGCCTTGGCGCCCCCGGTGGTGCCGACCACCACCACGCGGCCGCGGAGGGCGACGACGCGCAGGGAGGCTTCCAGCAGCTTCCCGCCCACCAGGTCGAGGACGGCGTGGACGCCGCTCCCGTAGGTGGCCTGGTTGACGGCCTCGGCGAGGTCCTCGCGGCCGGTGTCGACGCCCACCTCCAGCCCCATCTGCTCGGCGCGCTTCAGCTTGTCGGCGGTGCGCGAGGTGCCGATCACGGTGGCGCCGGCCGCGCGGGCCAGCTGGAGCGCGGCCGTCCCCACGCCGCTCCCGATGGCGTGCACCAGCAGCCGCTCGCCCACCTTGAGGTCGAGCTGGCGGAAGAGGGCGTCGTAGGCGGTCAGGAACGCCTCGGGGACCGCGGCGGCCTCCTCCCACCCGAGGTTCTGGGGGACGCGGATGGCCTCGCGCTCGTGCACCACCACGTACTCGGCGTGCCCCCCGCCCCCCACGATCCCCATCACCCGGTTCCCCACGGCCCAGAGCCCCGCGCCCTCCCCCACGGCGTCCACCTCCCCGGCGTACTCCAGCCCCGGGATGTCCGCCGCGGCTCCATGCGGGGCCGGGTACGCGCCCCGCCGCTGCAGCAGATCGGCACGGTTCAATGCCGAGGTGCGCACGCGCACACGGATCTGCCCGGGCCCCGGCTCCGGCAGCTCCCGCTCCTGGATCTCCAGCACCTCCGGCGCGCCGGGCCTTGTGATGACCACCGCTCGCATCATCGCTGTCCGCAAGAGAAAAAAGAAAACCGCAGAGCGCGCAGAGGGCGCAGAGGACCCCGATGCCCTCCGCGCCCCCTGCGTCCCCCGCGGTTAAACCGCTTCCCTCTACCGCCCGCCGTGTAACCGCGACTCGCCCTCCGCCGCGGCCGC
>DATACF010000280.1:0-6686 GCA_036259235.1 Longimicrobium sp.
GCGCGGGGGGCGCGGGGCGCGGTGGGCGGGGTGGGGGTCCGAACCGGCACCGTGGCGTCCGGTAGCCCGGGCGCGTCCGTCATCGCTTCCGAGTCCGTCGGGGTCGAGGCGCGGCTGGTGCACGCCGCGAGGGGAGGCGCATTCTCGCTGCAAGATACGGGCGTGTCCGTCCGCCGCAACGCGGGCGTCGCCCGGCCCGGAGGGGGGGGCGCGATCCGCATCTTCTTTCATGGCAACGGCAACGGCGAACTTCGACGGCAACGGCGGATCTGGGCATGTCCCTCCGCTGCGCTCCGGGCCGGGCTGCGGGCCGCGTAGGAAACGATACTACCGTTTCCAACGCGGCGAAGCCCCTGGCGGACTCCGCGCATTCCGCCCGCTCCGTCGCAGATCGCCATCCCCTTCGCATTCCCCCCGCCAGGGTCTTCGCCCTCCGGGCCTGCATCCCTCATGCAACGGCGCTTCGACGGCGTAACTTCGACCGCGATGAACTCGACGGTCCCGGAGCGCTCACCTCCCCCTGTCGCCCCTCACCACCTCCACCCTTGACTCCGCCATCCACATAGTTACCTTAGTACTAAGATGAACGCCAACGACGAAACCGTAAAAGCATCCGCGGACGACCGCGACGAGGGGCAGACGCTGGCGCTGCGGCTGTGGATCGCGCTGGCGCGGGCGCACAACGCGGTGCAGGCGCACGCGGCCGACGACGTGGCGCGGCACGGGCTCACGGTGACCGAGTTCGCGGTGCTGGAGGCGCTCTTCCACAAGGGGCCCATGCTCCTGGGCGAGGTGCAGCGGCGCATCCTGGTCTCCAGCGGGGGGATCACCTGGCTCGTTGACCGGCTGGAGAAGCGCGGCCTCGTGGAGCGCCGCCCCTGCCCCGGCGACCGCCGCGCCCGCCTGGCCGCGCTGACCCCGGACGGCGAGGCGCTCATCCGCGGGATCTTCCCCGAGCACGCCGCCCGCATCAAGGCGGCGCTCTCGGGGCTGGGGAAGAAGGAGAAGCGCGAGGCCATCCGCCTCCTCCGCGCCCTCGCCGAAGGCGCCGCCGCGGCGCCCGGGGGCGACGGGGGTTGACGGGATCGCTATCTTCGTGGGGCAGTATCTCAGAACTGAGAAATATACCTCGGGAGGGGACGATGACGACGCAGCCGCTGGTCACGCAGGGGTTCCACCACGTCACCATGGTGTCGACGGACGCCCGGCGCACGCTCGCGTTCTACCGCGACGTGCTGGGGCTGGGGCTGGTGAAGCGCACGGTCAACTTCGACGACCCCGCCGCCTACCACCTCTACTTCGGCGCCGACCGCACCGGGACGCCGGGGACGATCCTCACCTTCTTCGAGTGGCCCCGCGCCGGCCGCGGCAACCCGGGGACCGGCGGGGTGCACCACGTGGCGCTGGGGGTGGAGACCGAGGAGGGGCTGCTGAAGTGGAAGCGCCGCCTCACCGACGCGGGGGTGCACGTGAGCGGGCCGTACGACCGGCGCTGGTTCCACTCGCTCTACTTCCGCGACCCCGACGGGCAGATCCTCGAGATCGCCACGGAGGGGCCCGGGTACACGCTCGACGAGCCGGCCGACGCGCTGGGCCGGGCGGAGATCGTCCCCGGCCCCGAGAACCTGGCGGGGGAGCGCGACGAGGCGGCCATCCGCGCCCGCACCTGGCCCGAGCCGGTGCCGCACGTCGAGTCCGGGATGGTCCTCTCGGGGATCCACCACATCAGCGCCATCACCGACGACGTGGTGCGCGCCGACGCGTTCTACCAGGCGGCGCTGGGGCTGAAGCTGGTGAAGCGCACCGTGAACCAGGACGACCCGTCGATGCCGCACTGGTTCTGGGCGCGCTACGACGGGCACGAGGTGGCGCCGCACAGCGCGTTCACCCTCTTCGGCTTCCCGCCCAACGGCCGGTGGGCGCGGGGCGGGGCGGGGCAGGCGCACCACGTGGCCTTCCGCGCGGCCGGCGACGAGCAGCAGCTGGAGTGGCGCGACCACCTCCTGGGGATGGGGGTGGAGGTGTCGCCGGTGATGGAGCGCGAGTACTTCCGCTCCATCTACTTCCGCGCCCCGGACGGGCTCCTTCTGGAGATCGCCACCGACGGCCCCGGCTTCACCGTCGACGAGCCCGTCGAGACGCTGGGGAGCGCGCTCCGCCTCCCGCCCTGGCTGGAAGCCCAGCGCGCCGGGATCGAGGCGTCGCTGGTGCCGCTGGGCTGAAGCGCGCGCGATGGCGCGGGGGGAGCGGGGCGAGGGTGCGCAAACCTTCGCCCCGCTTCGGCTTGCGCAGAATTTCCTTGACGGGGGTGAAAGCGCCGCTTACCCTGTGGCCCTTCGGGGCAGGGCCGCATCCCTTCCGGTCCCCGAAACCTTCCCTTCCCGGCCGCCGTACTCCGCCCCTCCAACACGGGCTCGGCCCCTTCCCACGGGCGCGAGCGGCGGCTCTCCACTCCCTCCTGTTCCCCACGGAGAAGACCTTCCATGCGCAAGTGGTTGAAACGGACCGGCATCGGCCTGGGCGGCCTGGTGGCGGCGCTGGTGCTGGCGGCGGGCGTCGTCTACGCGGCCAGCGAGGCGAAGATGAACGAGGTCATCGCGCTCCCCGCCGCCTCCTTCGTTCCCGTGGCCGACGCGGCGCAGCTGGCGCGCGGCGAGCACATGGCCACGGCCATCTCCAAGTGCGGCGACTGCCACGGCGCCGACTTCGGCGGGAAGGTGTTCATCGAGGCGGGCCCGCTGGGGACGCTGATCGCCAGCAACCTCACCACGGGGAAGGGCGGCGTCCTGGGCAAGTACGACGACGCGGCGCTGGAGCGGGCCATCCGCCACGGCGTCCGCTTCGACGGGAAGCCGCTCGTCTTCATGCCCTCGCAGGAGTTCTACTACCTCACCGACGCCGACGTGTCGGCCATCATGGCCTACATGCGCACCCTTCCGCCCGTCGACCGCGAGCTCCCGCCGACGACCGTGGGGCCGCTGGGGCGCGCGCTCTACCTGGCCGGGAAGTTCCCCCTCCTCCCCGCCCAGACGATGGACCACGCGGCCGAGCGCCCCACTCCCGCGCCGGGGGCGACGGTGGAGTACGGCGCGTACCTGGCCATGGTGGGCGGGTGCCGCGGGTGTCACGGGATGGACCTGGCCGGGAAGCCCGTCGGCGAGGCCCCGGGGACGCCGCCGCCGCCGAACCTCACCTCCGTGGGGCTGGGCTCGTGGACCGAGGAGGACTTCTTCACCGCCATGCGCACGGGAAAGCGCCCCGACGGCCGCGTGCTCAACACCTTCATGCCGTGGATGAGCACGTCGAAGATGACCGACGAGGAGATCCGCGCCGTCTGGCTCTACCTCCGGAGCGTGCCGCCGAAGGAGACGGCGAAGGCGTGACGGACTTCGAGTGCGTGAGTGCGTGAGTGCGTGAGTGCGTGAGTGCGCTGGTCCCGAACGTGAATGCGAGTCTCCGGGGCAACCGGGGGCTCGCATCGTTTTCACATCACAGGAGCGCGCGAATGGGTGGACGGCGAGGGATGGCTCTGCTGATCGGGCTCCCGCTTCTCCTGGGGGCGGGGCAGCCGCGGCTGGTGCCGGTGGTGGACGCGCGGACCGGGTACCTGCTGGGCGCCACCCAGGGGGGCCGGTGGATCGCGGCGGAGCGGGCGGCGGGTCGCATTCGCGCGGGGGAGCGGTACCGCGTCTACGCCGGCGAGCGGATGGCCGGCGCGTCCACCGGGACGAAGCCGAAGTCCATCGAGGAGCCGTGCGCGGACACCTACCTCGTCGATCTCTCGCCCGCGCGCGAGGGGGCGGACGTGGCCGTCGGCGGCGCCTGGAACGCGGTGCCGCGCCCGGTCACGCGGCTCGACCCGGCCGGTCCGGTCTACCGCGCCGCCGTCCGCGACATCCTCCAGCGCAACGGCATCCGCAACCCCGTGGTGCGGATCACCCGCGTCGTCCGCGTCGACCTGGAGGGCGACGGGCGCGACGAGGTCATCGTGGCCGCCTCCCACGCGGCCGACGACGACGACCCCACCTCGTCGAAGGCGGGCGACTACTCGGTGCTCTTCGTCCGCAAGGTGGTGCGCGGGCAGGTGCGGACGCTGATGCTGGGCGAGCAGTACCACCCCCGCGCCGCCACCTTCAACGCGCCCTCCACCTTCTCCCTCCAGGGCGTCTACGACCTCGACGGCGACGGCCGCCTCGAGGTGCTGGCCCACTCCGCCTACTACGAGGGCGCCTCGACCGCCGTGCTCCGCGTCCGCGACGACGGCAACGACGAGCTGGTGTCGGCCGGGTGCGGCGTCTGATCATCCGGTCGGTACGCACCTGGACCGATCCCTCTACATCGAGCGCGGCGGGTTCGGTGTCCGTGTATCTTGCCGGGTTTCGCGACGACCAGAAGGACGGCCCCTCTCCCGATCATCGGAAGAGGGGCGCGTCGTTCGTTTCGCGAGCCGGTCCGCCTCAGTGCGGCGGGAGGGGCGGGGGGACGGCGCCGAAGAGGGTGGAGAGCTCGGGGACGTCGCCGGCGCGGGTCCAGGCGGCCATCCCCTCCTTCCACACCAGCGTCTCGCGGGTGAGGGCGCCCGCCGCCGCCTGCTGGCGGAGGGTGTCCAGGGGGTGCGGGCCGCTCTGGGCGCCGTTGAGCGCCACGAAGAAGAGCGCCTGCGCGGGGAGCGGGGGCGGGGCGCCGCCGCCGCCCGCGCCGCCGGGCTGGCTCTGCGACAGCGCCTGGCCCATCTGCTGGGCCATGGCGAAGCCCATCCCCATCCCCATCCCCGCCCCGGCGTTCCCGCCGGGGTTCTTCGCGGCGGCCTCGATGGCCTCGGCGGTCTGGAACTTGGTGTAGGCGTCGAGGTTCCCCAGCACGCCCATGCTGCTCCGCTTGTCGAGCGCCTGCTCGACCTCGGGCGGGAGCGAGACGTTCTCGAGGAGGAACTTGGTGAGCTCCAGCCCGTACTCCCCGAACTCCGCGGCGATCTTCCCGCGCACTGCCGCGGCGATCTCGTCGTAGTTGGCGGCCAGGTCGAGGGCGGCGATCTTCCCCTCGCCCAGGACGTCGGCGAAGCGCGACACGGCCAGGTTGCGCAGCTGCTCGGCGATCTCGCCGACGGTGAAGTGCGCGTCGGTGCCGACGATCTCGGCGACCAGCTTCGCGGGCTCGGCGGCGCGGACGGCGTAGGTGCCGAAGGCGCGCAGCCGCACGGGCCCGAACTCGGGGTCGCGGAGCATGATGGGGTTCTTCGTCCCCCACTTCTGGTCGGTGAACTGCCGGGTGCTGACGAAGTAGACCTCGGCCTTGAAGGGCGAGTCGAAGCCGTACTTCCACCCCTTGAGCGTCGAGAGGATGGGGAGGTTCTCGGTCTTCAGCACGTAGCGGCCGGGCTCGAAGACGTCGGCGATCCGGCCCTGGTCGACGAAGACGGCGGCCTGGCCGGGGCGGACGATGAGCTGCGCGCCGTTCTTGATCTCGTTCTCGTGGCGCTCGAAGCGGTGCACCAGCGTGTCGCCCGACTCGTCGAGCCACTCGACGATGTCGATCAGCTCGGTCTTGATGAAGTCCCAGAGGCCCATCGGCGTGCTCTCTTCCGGGGGAGGGGGAGTGTGGGTGAGGAGGACGGCCTTCCCTAACATCTACGCGCCCGCGCCCCCCCGCCGCAAGCGCGCCGCACCGCCGAAGTCCGCCTCCATCCGTTGCTGCGGCGGAGGAATACGTCGCGACGGGGCAAGCGGTTTCGTTCATCCGGGTCCCGCTGAACTGCATGCCTCACACAGAGGACACAGAGGGCACAGGGGAGGGAACGCGGGAAGCCCCGGAGCTCACCGCGATCTCCCTGTGCCCCCTGTGCCCCCTGTGAGAGACTCCTGTCGTAAAAGCCGGTGAGGGGACGGAGCGGAGGGATCAGGCGAAGATCCTTGACACCCTCCGCGCGCGCCGTTAACCATTCCGACGTGCTAGAAAGTTAGCAGACTCTCTCCCCACCCCCGGAGGCCGGTCCCGATGCCCCTCTCCCCACCCCAGGCGGCGCTGAGCCGCCGCGAGCGGCAGATCATGGACGTCGTCTACCGGCTGGGGAAGGCCGCGGTGAGCGACGTCCTGGAGCGCCTCCCCGACCCGCCCAGCTACTCGGCGGTGCGGGCGCTGATGCGGATCCTGGAGGAGAAGGGGCACCTCCGCCACGAGCAGGACGGGCCCCGCTACCTCTACCTCCCCACGGTGGAGCGCGACGCCGCCCAGCAGAGCGCGCTCGACCACCTGGTGCGCACCTTCTTCGGCGGCAGCACCGAGGCCGCCGTGGCCGCCCTCCTCGACGTGGACGGCGGGCTCTCCGCCGGGGAGCTCGACCGCCTCTCGCGCCTCATCGACGACGCCCGCAGACAGGGACGCTGACCGATGCTCACCCCCCTCGCCCTCGCCGACGCCTGGACCCCCGCGGCCGCGCAGGTCGCCCTCAAGGCCACCCTCCTCCTGGCCGGCGCGGCCGGAGCGGCCCTCCTCCTCCGCCGCGCCTCGGCCTCGGCGCGGCACCTGGTGTGGACGCTCTCCATCGCCGCCCTCCTGGCGCTCCCGCTCCTGGCGCTGGCGCTCCCCGCGTGGCGCGTCCCCGTCCTCCCGTCGGGGAGCGCGCTGGGCGTCCCCACCTTCCGCGCCCCCGCGCCGCTCGTCGTCTACCCCGCCGTGCCGGCGGCCGA
>DATACF010000281.1:0-3243 GCA_036259235.1 Longimicrobium sp.
GATGCTGTCGCAGGCGCCGGTGTGCACGTGGGCCGGGAGCGCGCCGCCGCCCGGCCCGCCGGAGACCAGGAGCGACACCGTGACGCTGTCGCCCGCCAGGCTCACCGGGACCAGCGTCATCGTCCCGGAGACGCCCGAGCCGCCCACCGGCTGCAGCTGCACCTGCCGCTGCGCCGCCGCCGACTGGTTCTGCACCACCGACGGCGGAAGCTCCTCCCGGTCGCCCGGGGTCGTGGCGCTGTCGGCCACCACGGTGGTCCCGCCGTCCGCCGTCGACTCGCTCCCGCCCTGGTTCTGCCGCGATTCGCCGCACGCCGCCATCGCCAGCGGCACGCACGCCGCCATCCACCATCCGTGTCTCATTCCGCTCTCCCTCGCGTCCGGGTTCGACGGGCGGAAGGGCACGATCCGTACCCGCCACGGTGCATCGGCCAGGGCGGAAACGACGAAGGCCCGCACCTTCGCACCTCCGCACCTCCGCACCCGTTCAGCTGCGGCCGTAGACGGGGACGGCGGCTCCGTTGACGGCGCTGGAGGCGGGGGAGGCGAGGAAGAGGATGGCCCGCGCGATCTCCTCCGGCTGCGTCCAGGCGGAATGGTCGGCGTTCGGCATCCCGGCGCGGTTGGCGGGGGTGTCGATGGTCCCGGGGAGGACGGCGTTGGCGCGGATCCCCTGGCCCCGGTACTCCTCGGCGATGGTCTCCGCCAGCACCAGGAGCCCCGCCTTGGAGACGGCGTAGGCGCCCATCCCCGACCGCCCCGTCCGCGCCGCGCGCGACGAGACGAAGACGATGGACCCGCCGCCCCCCTCGATCATCCGCGGGATGGAGGCGCGGGAGAGGAGGTAGCCGGACTTGAGGTTCACGTCCATCATCCGCTCCCACAGCTCCACCTCCGTATCGGCCACCTTCGCGCCGCCGGCCCACCCGCCCATCAGGTGCGCGACGGCGTTCAATCCCCCGCCCCACTCCGCCGTCTGGCGGATGGCCGCCTCGGCGCCGCGCCAGGTGGTCAGGTCCAGGAGGAAGCCCTGCACGCGCCCGGGGAACTCGGCCTGGAGGGGATCGAGCGCCCCCTTGGCGTCCGTGTGGTGGAGCGCGACCGCCGCGCGCCACCCCTCCTCCAGGAAGGCCCGCGTCACCGCGCGCCCCAGGTTCCCCGCCCCGCCGGAGATGAAGGCGACCGGTCCGGCCGCCGCGCTCGTCGTCATGGTGTCCTCGCCTCCTGAGGAAGCCGTCCGCTGGCCCGGGTCAGCTCGCGCAGCCGCGCCGCCAGCTCCGGCGTGAGCGCGCCCTCCGCGAAGCGCCACCGCCAGTTCCCCTCCGCGGTCCCCGGCGTGTTCATCCGCGAGTCGCTCCCCAGGCCGAGAACGTCCTGGAGGGGGAGGATCGCGACGTCGGCCGGCGAGCGGAGGACCACCTCCGCCATCCCCCAGTGGATCTGGGCCTCGGGCGCGTCCGTCAGCTCGCGCAGGCGGCCGCGCTCGTCCGCGCCGGCCGCGCGGAACCAGCCGGCGGCGGTGTCGTTGTCGTGCGTCCCCGTGTAGGCCACGGTGAGCGCGGGGTAGTTGGCGGGGAGGTGCGGGTTCTCGGGGTCGTCGCCGCCGAAGGCGAACTGGAGGACGCGCATCCCCGGGAGCCCCAGCGCCTCGCGGAGGGTGTCGACCTCGGGGGTGATGATGCCGAGGTCTTCCGCGATCAGCGGGAGGGGCCCCAGCGCGCGCTCCAGCGCCCGGAAGAGGGCGTGGCCGGGGCCCGGCACCCACCGCCCGTTCACCGCCGTCTCCTCGTCCGCGGGGATCTCCCAGTACGACTCGAAGCCGCGGAAGTGGTCGATCCGCGCCACGTCCACCATCTCCAGCGTCCGGCGGAATCGCGCCACCCACCAGGCGTAGCCGTCGCGCTCCATCGCGTCCCACCGGTAGAGCGGGTTCCCCCACCGCTGCCCCGTCTCGCTGAAGTAGTCGGGCGGGACGCCCGAGACCACCGTCGGCGACCCGTCCGGCTCCAGGAAGAAGAGCTCCGGGTGCGCCCACACGTCCGCGCTGTCGTGCGCCACGAAGATCGGGACGTCGCCGATGATCCGCACCCCCCGCTCGCGCGCGTGGCGGCGGAGCGCGCTCCACTGGCGGTCGAAGAGGAACTGCCCGAAGGCGTGGCGCTCCACCTCCTCGCGGAGCTCTCCGGCCGCGCGGAGGAGGGCGTCCGGGTCGCGGCGGCGGAGCGGCGCGTCCCACGACGTCCACGCCGCGCCGCCGTGCTCGTCGCGAAGGGCGCGGAAGAGGGCGTAGTCGTCGAGCCAGGCGCGGTTGCGCTCGCGGTAGTCCCCGAAGGCGTGCTTGAGCGCCGGCGCCCACCCGGCGCGAAAAGCCCCGTACGCCCGCCGCACCAGCCGCCCCTTCCACCGGTCCACCTCGCCGAACTTCACGCAGTCGTCCGGGAGCGACTCCGGGCACGCCGCCTCGTCCGCCTCCAGGAGGCCGTCCTCGACGAGCTTCTGGGGGCTCAGGAGGAGGGGGTTCCCCGCGAAGGCCGAGAGGGCGTTGTACGGCGAGCCGCCCTCGTTGGTGGCCACCAGCGGGAGGAGCTGCCAGTAGCGCTGCCCGGCCTCGGCCAGCCAGTCGACGAAGCGGTGCGCCTCCGCGCCCAGGTCGCCCACGCCGTCGCCCGGGAGCGAGGTGGGGTGCAGCAGGACCCCGCTGGCGCGCGTCGCCGTCACGGGCTCCGGGTTCGGCGGCGTCGCGGGGTCCGGCTCGGGCATTCGGCTTTCCGGCATCTCTCGTGGCTGGGTGGCTTCTACGGCAACTTCAACGGCAACTTCAACTGCGAACTGCAACGACGGATCTGGGCGTGTCCCTCCGCTGCGCTCCGGGCCGGGCTGCGGGCGCCGTAGCAAACGATACTACCGTTTGCGACGGCGCGGAGCCCCTGGCGGACTCCATGCGCGCCGCGGCTCCCTCACGGATCGCCATCCCCCTCGCATTCCCCCCCGCCAGGGTCTCCGCCCTCCGGGCCCGCATCCCTCACGCAACTTCGCTCGAACACCAAACTTCGCTCGCGTCTCGACCGGCTTGCGTCGCATGCCTCGGTCTCCGCGGACCCCCACCCCCGACCCCCTCCCCCGCTTCGCGAGGGAGGGGGAGAACTACATCCGCGCGCTGGCTCTGCCGCACAACCCCAGCCCAATGTAGCCGCGCGATTTTATCGCGCCCGCAGAGCTCTCCCCCACCCCACCGCCCGCCCC
>DATACF010000282.1:0-3261 GCA_036259235.1 Longimicrobium sp.
CACGCGACCACCCGATCGCGTGCCCCTCGTCCGTTCGATCCCCCCGGCCGCGCTACCGCCGCTCCGACGCGCCCTGCGGCGCAGTCCCCGGCGAGACGAGCTGCTCGGGGGCGGGGAAGCGCCGCACGGGGGTGGCCGGCTCGCCGCGGAGCGCCGCCTGCCCGAGGCGCGCGTAGTTGATCGCGTTCCCCAGGATGCGCACGGCCTCCTGGTCGGCGTGGAACCCCATGGAGTTCTCGGCCTCCACGAAGTCGGTGAAGAACTGCGCCCGCCGCTGGTACGCCCGCGCCGAGTCGAGCCGCGCCGCCGGCACGCCCGTGCGCTGCGCCGCCGCGATGGCGCGCGTGAGGTCGAGGGTGGCGTCGATGGCCAGGTTGCGCATCTCGTAGGTGCGGTCCTGGATGCGGTGGACGCGCGCCCGCAGCTCCTCCTCCGAGAAGCGGTGGCAGGTCTGGCACGCCCGGTTGACGTTCAGGAGCGGGCTCCGGACGTGGTGGTCGCTGATCTTCTGCGCCCCCTGGCGCTGGTACGGCATGTGGCAGTCGGCGCAGGCGACGCCGCTGCGGGCGTGGATCCCCTGGTTGTACATCTCGAACTCGGGGTGCTGCGCCTTGAGCACCGGCGCGCCGCTGGCGGCGTGCACCCAGTCCCTGTGCCCCACGGAGTCGTAATACGCCAGGATGCTGTCGACCTGGAGCCCGTTGGCCCACGGGTACGTCAGCCGCTTCTCGGGGCCCTTGAAGTAGTACTCGACGTGGCACTGCCCGCAGACGTAGGTGCGCATCTCCTGGCGCGTGGCGTCGCGGTTGACGTCGTAGTCGGCCACCCCCTGGTGCGATTTAAGCGCCTGGATCCCCTCGATGAAGCCGGGGCGCGTCACCCGCAGCTGCATCGTCTGCGAGTCGTGGCAGTCGATGCACGTCACCGGGTGGGTGACCCACTTCCGCGCCTCGGCGTACGGCATGGGGTTCAGCCGCGCGAACCCCGCCATCAGGTCGCCGTTCCCGGCGCGCATGTACGGGACGTACGTCGAGGCGTGGCAGTGGAGGCACGCCCCCGGCTGCTGGGTGGCCTGCTGGCGCCCGGTGAAGAGCTGGTCCTCGAGGACGTAGGCGTGGCCGCGCTCCTCGCGGAAGTCGGCCGCGAAGGCGTACCCCGCCCAGAACTCGCGGAGCCGCGGGTCTTCCTCGAGCCGCGACTGGGCCACGGTGTCGCGCGGGTCGCCGGCCGTGGGGTCGCGGGGGATGGCCTCGCTCCCGCCGTAGCGGGTGCGCACCTGGTCGACGGTGCGGCGGTAGCTGTCGTACTGGAGGGGGAAGTTCTTCCCCCACACCGCCGGGTCCTGCGTGGTGTCGGTGAGCTCGACGACGCGGTAGAAGGGGTTCCGCGCCTCCTGCCGGTGCTCGAAGATGTCGGTGAGCAGCGCCGCGATCCCCAGCGTCGCCACGCCGGCCGCCACGGCGGCGAGGACCAGCCAGCGCCCCGCCAGCCGGCGGCGGGGGTGCGCGTCGGGAGCGGGATCGGGAGGGGGAGAGCTCGTCGTCGCCATCGGCCGTCTATCCGCGGTTCGGGTTCGGTGGACGGGGCTTCAGTCGCGCACCCAGTGCCCCACGCTGCTGTGGCACCGGACGCAGGTGAAGGTGTTCCCCTCCTCGCCCGCTTCTTCCGCCTCCTCGTAGCCCGCGCCGTGCTCGATGGCGTCGGTCATCTCCTGGTGGCAGTAGCGGCAGGCGTGCTCGGTGACCTCGCGGTTGCGCGGGGTGATGCGCAGCGGGTCGGGGTAGTTCCCGGTGGTGAAGTAGAACGAGTGCCAGAAGCCGTTGAGCCCCTTGGTGGTGTACTTCCCCACGAAGTCGTGCGGCGTGTGGCAGTCGTTGCACACCGCGACGGCGTGGTGGCTCGACTTCCGCCACGCGTCGTAGTGCTCGTTCATGACGTGGCAGTTGGCGCACGCCGCGGGGTCGTTGGTGAGGTACGACGCCCCCTTCGCGTAGACGAAGGTGAACGCGCCCAGCCCGATGGCCACGCCCATCAGCGCCGCCGCGACCAGTGCCAGGCGCGCCCGTCCGCTCATTCCGCTCTCCCGTCCCGGTGGGTCCTCGTCCGCCGCCCTCCCGCGCCGCCCGGAAATCGCAACTTCTGCACCCGCCAGGCCGATGTGACGTGCATCACAACGCCAGTCCCCGGCGAGGATCGACTCCGTTTCTTGCGTTCCGCGCGTGAAACACATCCGAAGATTTCGAGCGGCTGTGACCGCCGAATCTTCGTCCCATCTTTCGCTCTCCCCGCCGCATCGAGGTAGACGAAGCGCCCGTCGCCGCCGGGGTAGATCGCCTCGATCACCTCCCCGCCCCGCGCGACGCCGAGGTAGCCGGAGAGGGTGATGTAGCTCGTGAGGCGGAAGTCGGCGCCGACGTCGAAGAGGGTCGCCAGGTCGTCGCTCCCGCCGCTGGGGCGCCCGGCATAGCCGAAGGTCTCGTCCTCGAAGGCGCCGCCGCCCGAGTACCACAGGTCGGCGCGCTCGGAGAGGCGGAGGGCGTGCGCGTCGCCGCGGACCGTCACCCGCGGGTCGGGGCGGAGGACGAGGGTGGCGAACGCGTCGCGCACGTTCATCAGGTTGTAGAAGGGGAAGCGGGCGTAGATCCGCAGGGTGGGGAGGACCTGGAAGAAGGTCCCGTGCTCGCCGTCGGCCGCGTCGTCGTCGCCGCTGCTCTGGAAGTACCCGGCGCGGAGCCAGGGCCGGAGCGCGGGAAGGCGCGGCTGGAGCCCGGCCTCGGCGGCGAAGGCGCCGGCGCGGTGGTCGAGCGACTCCCACGCGCCGCCCTGGAGCGCCCCCCACAGCAGCACGTCCTCGTCGCCCGCGCCGGTGCGGAAGACGTGGACCAGGTGCGCGCCGACGGTGGTCACCGAGACGTCGTCGTCGTCGGCCTCGCGCGCGGCGGCGATACGGCGGCGGGTCTGCGGCGCGGGCACGGGCATGAAATGAGTCCGATGGGGTCAGCGTCCGGGCCGGGCCCTCCCCTCGCCCGGGCGGCCCCAGCCGCGCGCAGGCCGCGTGCCGATCTTTTGTGACGTAACGCACAGGACGGCGTGCATCGAATTGCGCCCCAGGAATTTGCGAACAGGCGTAAGAGATCGCGGGACAGCCGCTTGTCGAAGGACCACAGAAGGTTGGGAGGAACCGCGGATCGTGTCGGCGCCAGAATGGCGGGAGGGAGGGACGAAACCGGGGCGCGCCTGGAGCGCGCCCCGGGGGTGGGG
>DATACF010000283.1:0-9906 GCA_036259235.1 Longimicrobium sp.
GTTCCTGGGAACCGCGCCGGCGGATTGTTTGCGGCTGTGATCGGGTCGGATCAGGCGGCCGTCGTCAGAAGCTCCACCAGCTGCTCGGCAAACGTCTCCGTCGACCGGGTGACCGTGGCCGGAGCAGGCTGCCGCTCGACCCGGCGGCCGTTGCGGATGGAATCCATCAGCGACTCCGCTTCCAGAAGCACCTTCGCCGTGCCGTACCGCTGAGCCAGTTCGATGGCGCGTTCCGCGGTCTGCTCCGCGCGGTCCCACTCGCCGAGGCTCGACGCGCCCAGAGCGAGCTCCAGCATCACGTCCGCCGTGCGCGGCTCGTTGACCGCTTCCTTCACCATGCGGGCCGCTTCGGTGTAGAAGCGGCGGAACAGGTTTCGGTCGCCGTTGCCGCCAGCGGCGCGGGCGAGGTGCGCGCTCATCAGCATGCGCATGAAGGCGTTGTTCTCGAAATACGGCTGCAGCGCCTCCAGCACGGGGATGACCTGGGCGAAGTAGCCGCGAGCCATCCAGTAGTACGCCACGTCGTGCGCCAGGACCGGGAGCTTCTCGTGCGCCGGCCCGTACGCGCGGAGCGCCATCCGGGCGAACTCCTCGGCCTGGGCGTTGCGGCCGGTCTCGGTGGCGATCACGAAGAGGTCGTGCGCGGCCATCCCGGCAGTCTGCGTGAGCCCCTTGCGGCGCGAGGCGCGGAGCGCCTTGATGTGCATCCGGTGCGCGGCGGGGAGGTTGCCGCGCATGAGGAACATGTTGCCCAGCGCGATGTAGGCGCGCGAGTACGCCTGCCAGTCGCCGATCTGTCGCGACACCATGATGGTGTGGCGGAACCAGGTCTCGGCGCGGGCGTTCTCGCCGAGCCGCCGCGCGGCCTGGCCGACGGCGAGCGAGAGATCGGCGTCGCGGGGGGCGGCGAGGGCCGCCGCCTGGGTGTAGGCGAGAGACGTCGCGTCGTAGCCGCTCCGTTCGGCCCACTGCGAGATGGCCACGCACGCTTCGGCGACCGTGTCGCCCGGCGTCGCCTCCGGAGCGCCCACCATGCGGCCGATGGCGACCAGCGCGTCCACCAGGTCGGTGGGCGTGTCGGCCGCCAGGAGCTCCTCGAGGCGCTTCCGGCCGGCGTCCGCCGAGAAGAGCTTCCCGCGCTCCTCGCGCTCGGCGGTGGCCCAGAACATCACGTTCCGGTAGGACTGCCAGAGGAGGATTCCCGTCTCGCCGGCGACTTCGCGGAGGATCTCCATCCCCTCGAGCGTCTCGGCCGACCCGCGGATGAGCGGAGGCGGGGTACGCCACCGCCGGGGGGCTCGCGGCTGCGCGGTCTTGGCGCGGGTGGACTTCATCTAAGGCTCCTTCTCCAGCTCGGCTGGCTCAGTTGTGTAAACTTTCTGTATACTATATGCGATTCGGGGCGGGCACGCCAACATTTTTCGGCGGGTGCTCCCTGTACCGGTAGCAGGAAGGATGCCTATTCCGTCACGTTCCCGTCTCCGAAGGGCTGCCTGCACCATTCTGGTACTGCCCGGCTCCGGCTTGCGGCCGGTCACAATGGTACACCGTAGCCAACGCAAGTTTCCCGCCGTTTTCCCCTGAGTCCGGCTCAGCGGGTCACTTTCTGTACCGGAAGGCCAGCGCGCCGTCGCGGAGGCTCACCGCCACCTTCCCGCCGTTCTCCAACCGGCCGAAGAGGATCTCGTCCCCGAGGGGGCGCATCACCGCTTCCTCCAGGAGGCGGGCGAGGGGGCGGGCGCCGTTCTGCGGGTCGTAGCCGCGCGCGGCCAGCCACCCCCGCGCGTCGGGCGAGAGGGTGAGCGTCACCCCCCGGTCGGCGAGGCGGGCGCGGAGCTCGGCCACGAGCCGGTCGACGATCCGCTCCATCACCGCGGGGGAGAGGGGGGCGAAGGGGATGCGGGCGTCGAGGCGGTTGCGGAACTCGGGGGAGAAGGCGCGCTCGTACGCCCCCGCGTCGTCGTCGGCCGCGGCGGCGCCGCCGCCGAAGCCGGGGCGGCGGCGGGAGAGCTCGTCGGCGCCGGCGTTGCTGGTCATGATCAGCACCACGTTCCGGAAGTCGGCCTTCTTCCCGTTGTTGTCGGTCAGCCGCCCGTAGTCCATCACCTGGAGGAGGAGGTTGAAGACGTCGGGGTGCGCCTTCTCGACCTCGTCCAGCAGGACGACCGCGTGGGGGGTGCGCGTCACGGCGTCCGTCAGCAGCCCCGCCTGGTCGAAGCCGACGTAGCCGGGAGGGGCGCCGATCAGCCGCGAGACGGTGTGGCGCTCCATGTACTCGCTCATGTCGAGGCGGACGAGCTCGACCCCCATCACCTCGGCGAGGGAGCGGGCCACCTCCGTCTTCCCCACCCCGGTGGGGCCGGTGAAGAGGAAGCTCCCCACGGGCTTGCGCGGGTCGCGTAAGCCCGCGCGCGAGAGCTTGATGGCGGCGGCGAGCCGCTCGATGGCCCGGTCCTGACCGAAGACGCGGGCCTTGAGCTCGGCCTCCAGCGTCCGCAGCCGCTCGCGCTCGGAGCCGGCCACCGTCTTCGGGGGGACCTGCGCCATGGTGGCCAGGATCCGCTCGACGACCTCGGCGTCCACGCGCGGCCACTCGTCTCCCTCCGCGCCGCCCGAGGCGAGGCGGACGTCGGCGCCGGCCTCGTCGAGGACGTCGATGGCCTTGTCGGGGAGGCGGCGGTCGTGGAGGTGGCGCGCGGCGAGGTCGGCGGCGGCGCGCAGCGCCTCCGGGGCGTAGCGGACGTGGTGGAACGCCTCGTAGCGGGGGCGGAGCCCCTCCAGGATCGCCACCGTCTCGTCGACCGTCGGCTCGGGGACGTCGACCTTCTGGAAGCGCCGGGCGAGGGCGCGGTCCTTCTCGAAGTGGGCGCGGAGCTCCTCCCAGGTGGTGGAGCCGATGCAGCGCAGCCCCGCGGCGAGGGCGGGCTTGAGGAGGTTGGAGGCGTCCATGCTTCCTCCGCCGGTGCTCCCCGCGCCGACGAGGGTGTGGATCTCGTCGATGAAGAGGATGGCCCCGGGCTTCGCCTCCAGCGCCTTGAGGACGGCCTTGAGGCGCTCCTCGAAGTCGCCGCGGTAGCGGGTGCCGGCGAGGAGCGCGCCCATGTCGAGGGCGAAGAGCTCGGCGCCGGCGAGGGCGCGGGGGGCCTCGCCCCGGTGGAGCTTGAGCGCCAGCCCCTCGGCGAGCGCCGTCTTCCCCACGCCGGGGTCGCCGACGAAGAGGGGGTTGTTCTTCCGCCGCCGCGCCAGGACGTGGATGGCGCGCGAGATCTCGCGCTCGCGCCCGATGAGCGGGTCGATCCGCCCCTCGGCGGCCAGGCGGTTCAGGTTCGTCGTGAAGCGGGCCAGGACGTCGCCCTTCTCGCCGGGCGCCTCGCCGGCGCCGGCGTCGGCCTCGGACTCGCCCCCGGCGGGGACCTCGACGCGGCGGGCGACGCCGGTGGAGGGGCGCCCGCTCCCGTGCGAGAGGGCGCGGAGGAGCGCCACGCGGGTGACTCCCTCCTCCTCCAGGAAGTGCACCGCGAAGGCCTCCTCCTCGTCCCACATGGCGGCCAGGACGTGGGCGCCGGTGACTTCGTCGCGCCCCGAGCGGAGCACCTGGAGGGCGGCGGCCTGGAGGACGCGGTGGAAGGCCAGCGTGGGCGAGGCGCCGTCGAGGGGCTCGCGCGAAGCGGCGACCTCCTCGGCCAGGAAGCGGTCCACGGCCGCCTTGACCCGCTCGACGTCGGCGCCGGCCGCGGCGACGACTGCGGCGGTGGCGTCGTCGTGGAGGAGCGCGAAGAGGAGGTGCTCCAGCCCGGCGAAGGCGTGCCCGCGGCGGGCGGCCTCCAGCACGGCCAGGTGCAGGCTGATCTCGAGCTCGGGGCGGAGGGCGGGGGACGACATCTTTATATACTACGAAGTGCGTGAGTGCGTGAGTGCGTCCGGCTACTCGGGCTCCATCGTGAGGAGGAGGGGGTAGCCTTCGGATTCGGCTTCGTCGGTGACGCGGGCGATGCGGGTCTCGGCTTCGTCGCGGGTGTAGGTGCCGGCGACGCCGACGCCCGCGAGGTGGACCTGGAGCATGATGCGGGTCGCCTCGGTCACCGTCTTCTCGAAGTGCCGCGTCAGGACGCCGACGACGAACTCCTGCGTGGTGTAGTCGTCGTTGTGCATCAGCACCCGGTACAGCCGCGGCCGGCGCGTCTTCGGGCGCTCGCCGACGGCGACGCCCTCTTCGCGCTCGTGCTCGGTCTCCCGGTCGTCGCCGGTGCTCGCGGTGATGGCCATCGGCCGGTGCACCGGGACGGAGCGCGGCGTGGAGTCGGCGCGGCTGCGGGGGAGACGTCTAATCATACACCGGGGGTTCCGAACGGGAGGGCCCTTACAATGTGGTGCGTCGCGGCCTCGCGCGGAAGGGCGGTGAACAAACCGTAATCGCGCACCGCCCGGCGCATGGATCGGACCGCTCCCCGCACGTTCGCACTCACGCACTCACGCACTTTCCGTTCGTGGTACGGCCGTTGCTTCGCCCATCCGCCCGTGATGACGACCGGTGAGGAGACGCGGATAACGCCCGGGGTCGCGGACGACCGGGTGGTGCGGGACGGGCGCGTGGCGCACGAGCTGCGCGTGCAGCGCTTCCTGCAGCCCGACGACGTGACCTGTGGGCCCACCTGCCTGCGGAAGGTCTACGACTTCTACGGGCTGCGGGTCGACGTCGACACCATCGTCGCGGCGCTGGAGCGGAACGAGGACGGGGGGACGCTGGCCGTCTTCCTGGGGATCGCCGCGCTCCGGCAGGGGTTCCGCGCGCGGATCTACTCGTACGACCTCCAGATCTTCGACCCCACCTGGTTCGCACTCCCCCGCGAGGCGCTCGCCGCGAAGGTGCGGCTCCGCATCCCCCACCTGCTGGACGCCAAGCGCCTCCGCGCGGCGGGGGCCTACATCCGCTTCCTGGAGATGGGGGGCGAGCTGGCCTTCGACGAGCTGACGCCGGGGCTGCTGAAGTCGATCATCGACCGCGAGCACCCGGTGCTGGCGGGGCTCTCGGCCACCTACCTCTACCGGATGGCGCGCGAGCGGCACGAGGAGGAGACCGACCGGCTGGTGGAGGACGACGTCCGCGGCGACCCCACGGGGCACTTCGTGGTCGTCGGCGGCTACGAGCACTGGGGGCGGCGGCTGACGGTCCTCGACCCCTCGGGGCACCTCCCCTTCTCGCCCGACGGGCGGTACGTGGTCGACGCGCAGCGGCTCATCAACGCCATCCTCCTGGGCGACGCCACCTACGACGCCGTCCTCCTCGAGGTCTGGCCCGCGGGCGAGGGAGGCGCGTGAGCCGGAGGCGCGTCCTGGTGGTGGTCTCGGACCCGCGCGACGCGGAGGGGCTCCCGCCGGAGAAGGTGGTCCTGGCCGACCGCTACCTGGAGGGGGGCGACGCCTGCGCCGACCCGCGCGCGGTGGTCGTCAACCTCTGCCGCTCCTTCCGCTACGGGGGGAAGGGGTACTACGTCTCGCTCCTGGCCGACGCGCGCGGGCAGCAGGTCCTCCCGCGGGTGGAGACGAGCGAGGGGATGGGGGAGCCGTACGGCCTCTTCCGCGCCCTCCAGGAGGCCGGCGTCCCCACGGTCGACATGGCCGAGATGCGGATCCGCCGCCGCGCCCTCGACCTCCCCGCGTCGTCCGGCGCGGAGGAGGAGGAGGACGCGGAGGAGGGTCCGCCGCGCGCCTTCCCCCTCCCCCTCATCCGCTGCGGGGAGAGCGAGGCGGGGTGCCGCCCGGCGCGGGAGGACGAGGTCGCCGAGACGCTGGCGTTCATGGGCGCCGCGGCCGACCCGCGCTTCCGCCTCCCGGCGCGCGCCGTCTTCCGCGAGTGGCCGGCGCCCGTCCTCCGCCTCCAGCTCCTCCACGAGGAGGAGGAGTGGAAGGTGACGCAGGTGGCCGCCGTCCCCCCGCACCACCTGGGGGCGGAGGAGCGGCGGGCGCTGGTGGAGGCGCTGGCCGACGAGCCCCGCGTCCTCCGCCGGGGGCGCGAGGCGCCGCGCGAGGCCCGCCGCGCCTCCATCGCCGTCCTGGTGGACCCCAGCGACCCGTTCAGCCCCTCGTCGCCAGAGACGATCGACCGGCTGGAGCGGGTGGCGGCGCGGCGGAACGTCCACGTCCACCGGATCGGCCTCGGCGACCTCCGCAAGCTCCCCGAGTACGACGCCCTCTTCATCCGCGCGCTCACCGGGGTGGCCGAGCCGGCCTTCCAGTTCGCGCTCCGGGCCGAGGCGCTCGACATGCCGGTCGTCGACGACTCGCAGTCCATCATCCGCTGCGGGAACAAGGTCTTCCTGGAGGAGCTCCTCCGCCGCGAGGGCGTCGCCACGCCCCGCACCCGGATCGTCACCGCGCACACGCCGTGGGCGCAGGTGGCGGAGCTGGGCTCGCCCTTCGTCATCAAGCTCCCCGACGGCTCCTTCTCGTCCGCGGTGCACAAGGTCGCCTCGCGGGAGGACTACCGGCGGCTGAGCGGGGAGATGTTCCGGAAGTCGCCGCTGATCATCGCCCAGGAGTGGCTCCCCACGGAGTTCGACTGGCGGGTGACGGTCCTGGGGGGGCGCCTCCTCTTCGCGGCGCGCTACCACATGGCGCGGGGGCACTGGCAGATCCGCTCGGAGAAGAAGGGGACGGAGCGCTACGGGAAGGTGGAGGCGGTGCCCCGCGACGAGGCGCCGCGCGAGGTGGTGGCGGCGGCGCTCCGGGCGGCGCGGCTGATCGGCGACGGGCTGTACGGGGTGGACCTCAAGGAGACGCCGGCCGGGCCGGTGGTCATCGAGATCAACGACAACCCCAACCTCGACGTCGGCTACGAGGACGCGGCCGACGGGAACGCCGTCTACGAGGACGTGGTCGACTTCTTCGTCCGCCGGATCGAGGAGGCGCCGGGGCGGGAGGAGGGGGCGGCGGACGGGGCCGAACGGGAACGGGAAGAGGAGACGATGGAGCGGATGCGCTCTCCCGTCCGGGTGCGGAGCGCGGCCCCGGCGGAGGCGCGGGGGTACCGCCTCTTCGAGGTGGCGGGGATGGAGCTGGAGTACCCGATCGTCGACCGCGACCTGAACGTGGTCTCGCGGGTGGAGCCGGCGTTCCGGGTGCTGGCGGGGCGGGGGACGAGCGACATCGAGCTGGTGGCGGTGGGGTTCTCGAACGAGATCGCCGACCACGTCTTCGAGGTCAAGACCACCGCGCCCGTCCGCCGCCTCCGCGACGCCGAGGAGGCGCTGGTGGAGGGGATCGGGCGCTTCTCGGCGGTGCTCCGCGACGAGCTCGACGCCCGGCTGATGCCCACGGGGATGCACCCCTGGTTCGACCCGCGCCGCGGGCGGCTCTGGGCGCGCTCGGGGGGCCGCATCTACCGCACCTACGAGCGGCTCTTCGACGTCTACACGCACGGGTGGATGAACGTCCACGCCAGCCACCTCAACCTCCCCTTCGGCGACGAGCGGGAGACGCTGGCGATGCACACGGCGGCGGCGCTCCTCGTCCCCTACCTCCCGGCCATCGCCGCCTCGTCGCCGATGCACGACGGAGAGCTGCGGCCCTCGGCCGACGCGCGGCTGGCGTGGATCCTGGAGCACCAGGCGCGGATCCCCGAGAGCTGCGGGGAGCTGGTGCCGGAGTACGTGGAGAGCTTCGGCGACTATCGGAAGAAGGTCCTCCAGCCGATGTACGCGGCGCTCGACGCCCTGCCCGACACGTCGGCCATCCGCCACGACTTCTTCAACGCCCGCGGGGCGGTCTTCAAGTTCTCGCGGCGGGCCATGGAGGTGCGGGTCCTCGACACGCAGGAGTGCCCGAAGATGGACGTGGCCATCGCCGCGTTCGTCCGCGCTTCCCTCAAGTCGCTGACGGCGCGGGTGCTGGCCGGGAAGGTGGCGCTCCCGCCGCACGAGCTCCTGGTGGAGGACTTCCGCGCCTGCATCCGCGACGGGAGCGCGGCGCTCGTCTCCGCGCCCCACTTCGCGCTCGACCGCGACGAGACGGGGCGCACCGACGTCCGCGCGGTCCTCCGGCTGGCGCTGGAGGGGGCGCGGAAGGCGGCGCGGAAGGACGAGGGCCCCTACCTCGACCTGGTGGCGCGGATCATCGAGACCGGCTCCCTCTCCGAGCGCATCCGCGCGGCCCTCCTCCCGTACGACGACAGGCCGGACGAGGAGTTCACCGAGGCGGCGCGCCGCGTCTACATCGAGCTCATGGACTGCCTCGAAGCCAACGAGCCCTGGGCGCGCCGGGGGCTCTGAGGGCGGGGCGGGCGATTACGACGGGTCTCACGCAGAGAAGCAGAGTCAGCAGAGGGGTTTCTCTGCTATCCCTGCTCCTCTGCGTGAGACTCGTCGTCCTTTCCGCCTGTCACTTCGTTAGTAGCAGTTTTGGCGGCGGCACGATGTCTGCATCCCCGCGCGGACGAACCGCTACGATGAGCTAAAACCATGGCATTACGAAACTTCAGAGATTCGGAAGGGCACGAGTGGCGGGTGTGGGACGTCTACCCGTACACCATGCGGAGAGAGGAGCGGCGGGTCACCGACCGGCGGCGGGGCTCCTCCGACGGATACTCGGGCCCGGAGCGCCGGAGCGGGCAGGACCGGCGCAGCAACCGCGCGGCGAGCCTCCTCACCCCCGGCCTCGAGGCGGGGTGGCTCTGCTTCGAGAACCACGTCGACAAGCGGCGGCTGACGCCGATCCCGGCCGGGTGGGAGGAGGCGGGCGAGGGCGAGCTGGAGACGCTCGTCCAGCAGGCCCGCTCGGTGGTGCGGCGGCCGGTCTGAGCCGGGACTGAAACGATGCGAGGTCCGGGGCCGGGCGGCCGGTCCCGGAGCGGAGCGAGGATGCGAGGGCGCCGGCCGCGAGGGTCAGCCGGCGCCCCTCCGGCGTTCCGTGTCGAAGGTGCGGGCGTGGTGCTCCATCTCCTCCAGCACCTTCTCGGGGGCCACGTCCTGCTCCAGCTCGTCGAGCTCCGGGTCGCGCGACTCCTCGATCCCCATCTCCTGCGCCATCCGCCGCACCAGCGTGATCAGCTGCGTCACCTCGTGCTCCGACAACAGGCTCACCTGGAGGTCGAGGTCGGCGCGCTTGTCGGCCAGCGCCTGCATCCGGTTCTGCGAGATCAGCACGAAGGTCGACAGGAAGATCGCCTCCACCGACGCCACCATCGCCAGCACCACGAACGAGGGGTCCCACGGCTCCAGCGGCGTCCACCCCAGGTTGGTCACGATCCACGCGCCGAAGAGCGCCAGGTGGATGCAGACGAACGTCATGCTCCCCGTGAAGCGGGTGATGGCGTCGGCCACGCGGTCCTGCGCGCTCCGGGTGCGGTCCTCGGCCTGGCGGCGCGCCAGCAGCGCCTTGATGTTCCGCTCCACCACGCCGGCCATCGGGGGCTTGTTGCGGGGGTCGCGGAGCTCGCGCCGGCTCGGGGGCTGCTTGGGCTGCTGGGACTGCTGCGACTGCATGGGGCCCGGGGCTGCGGGGGGTTCTTCTACTCTGGTTGGGCGGTGGGGCGTTGCATCTACCGTTCCCGCGACGGGGTGCGGGTGTTACAGGGCGGGGCTTTCGTGGCGGGACGGGCTCGGGCAAACGGCGAACGGCAACTGCGGATCCGGGCGTGTCCCTCCGCTGCGCTCCGGGCCGGGCTGCGGGCGCCGTAGGAAACGATACTACCGTTTCCAACGGCGCGGAGCCCCTGGCGGACTCCACGCGCTCCGCCGCATCGCCTCCGATCGCGATCCCCTTCGCATTCCCCCCCGCCAGGGTCTCCGCCCTTCGGGCCCGCATCCCTCACGCAACTTCGCGGAACGGCTCAACTTCGATCCGGCTCGACGGGCTTTCGTAGCAGTCCTCGGCCTCCGCGGCCCCCCTTCCCCCGGCCCCTCCCCCGCA